>NZ_JBMPPK010000036.1:0-32909 GCF_049339405.1 Undibacterium sp. Tian12W | reverse complement strand
CGAATATCGCCAGCAAGGTCACCGTCATCCACCGTCGCGACAAGTTCCGTGCAGAGGCAATCTTGATTGACCGTCTGATGGCCAAGGTGGCTGAAGGCAAGATCGAAGTCAAATGGAACCATACGCTGGATGAAGTCATCGGTGATGACTCTGGTGTGACTGGCATCAATGTCAAAGCTGCGGATGGCACAGTTACCCCTATCACTCTGCATGGCGTGTTCATCGCGATTGGTCACAAGCCAAATACCAGCATCTTTGATGGCCAGCTTGATATGAAGAATGGCTATATCAAGACGCGTACCGGTACTGAAGGCATGGCAACAGCCACTAACGTACCAGGTGTGTTTGCAGCTGGTGACGTGCAAGACCATATCTATCGCCAGGCGATTACCAGTGCTGGTACAGGTTGCATGGCAGCGCTGGATGCACAACGTTTTCTGGAGAATTGATCTTTGTGAATTGAAGGGTAGTCTGCTTATAAAGAAGGCGAAAGGTATATGGCTGCTTTAGCCATGTACAATACCGTCCGCAGTTGTGGAAGACCATTTAGGTGATTTAGTCCACTTAAGCCGATTTTAAGCAGACCCTCTTTTTCAATTCATTATGTCCCAGATTACGTCAGTACCTGAAGTTCAATATAAAGATATCCGTGACCGTTTGCGTCAGTTCGTTGCCGAACGTGACTGGGCACAGTTTCATACACCTAAAAACCTGGCCAGTGCGTTGACAGTTGAGGCGGCAGAGTTATTGGAGATTTTTCAATGGCTGCCAACTGGCAAGGCAGATGAACTGGACGAACAGGCTAAAACAGCCATCCGTCATGAAATGGCCGACGTGCTGAATTACCTGGTCATGTTGGCCGATGCATTGCACGTGGATTTGTTTGCCGCCAGCATGGAAAAAATCGTCCTGAACGCCATCAAATATCCAGTGGAACAAGTGAAGGGCGACGCCAGGAAATATACTGCCTACGACAATGATCCCAAAATAGATGCGCCTTAATGTTGCGCACTACGCAGGGCAGCAAAGTAAAACGTCAACGACGCCAGTGAGAACAGTAGCAGGCAAGCCAGGATAGGGTAGGGCGATGTGGTGTGATGGACCAGACTGGCTATCAGCAAAGGCCCAGCCGCTTTTGAAAACAGCGCGGGGCCAGACATGGCTCCAGAGATAGCGCCATAGTTTTCTGTACCAAACAGGGTTTGCGGTATCGTGCCGCGTACGATGGTCAATATGCCATTGCTGAGGCCGTAGAGTATGCAAAACAGCGCAACTGCCCAGGCATGTGCGCCCATGAAGATCAGGACCAGCAAGGCGGCCGGCAGAGCTGCAAAGGTGAATTTGCCTACGGTTTGTGGCATGGCATTTCTGGCTATCGTCATTTCGCCTACCCGACCGAGCACTTGCATGGGGCCTATCATGGCGGCCATCAACACCGCCAGCGTGGCTGGATGATGCATTTCTTTGAGAACGGGAATCAGGTGTACCGACAAGGCGGAAAAAACAAAGCTGTTCGCCGCGAAAGCGAAAGCCAGTTTCCAGAACGTTGGGTGGCGCAGGGCCTCTTGCAGGCTGAAACTCTTCTTTTGTATCACTGCTGATTTAAGGCTGTCTTGTGTTTTGATTGTTTTTTGCAGCAGCAAATGCAAAGGCAGACATAAAAAAATTTGCGCCAGACCATAGGCCAGGTAAGTATGACGCCAACCCATTACCGTGTTCAATTGTTGGGTCAGCGGCCAGAATACCGTACTGGCAAAACCGCCAAACAGGGTGAGAGTAGAAATAGCCTGGCGACTGTGTTCCTTGAATTGCCGGGTCAGAGTAGCAAAAGCGGCTTCATATAAAGTCATCGCCATGGCCATGCCCAGGATGCTCCAGGCAAAATAATACATGGCCAGATTTTGCGCCTGACTGAGCGTGATCAGTCCCGTGCCGCAGATAAGTGAACCCATGCCCATGACAAACTTGCCGCCGTGACGGTCGAGCAAAATACCAATGTAGGTAGCGATCATGCCTGCGACCAGCAGGCTCCATGAAAAAGCCGCGAACACCAGTTCAGCGCGCCAATTCATCTCACGCTGAATTTCCGGTGCCAGAATGGCGATGGCGTAATACAGTGAACCCCAGGACAGGATTTGCGTGACAGCCAGTATGGCAATAGTCTGGTAAGCGTGCGGCGTATTCTTCATTTACTTTTATTGCGTTGCCTGGGCCGGCGCATGGCGCGGGTATTTTTTGATGGTGAAAACAGTAAGCTGCTGATCAGTCTGATTGAATGTCAGATGATGATGCATCTGAGGCTTTAACTGCATCTCCTCCTGGAGTTTTGCCGCTGCCTTCCAGTTTGTAAAACAGCAGACACATCAGAGGAGCAAAAATCAGCCATAAAAATACCGTCCACATTTGTGACTGTTGTTCACCAGAGGTGGGCAAGGCCAGGTAGGCTTTATTTGGATCAGTTGACGATACATAAACCTTGAGCTGTACGCCGGGGACCAGTTCTGCCGGTTTTAAACCCGTCATTCTGAGCACATGCTTAGCTTCGCAACGGGTGCAGATAGGGGAGATGGTGTCGGTAGTTCTTTCTACACCATTCAGGTTGTAGCTGTAAGTGAGTTGCAATAACTGCTTGTTGAAACTGCCATTGACGACATAGCCGGGATTATTATCGACATCATGCACCATCAGCACAAGATTGCCATCGACTTGTTCAAACTCACTGACAGGAACCCGCATGGTCTGGAGCTTTTGCAGATTATCGATGCCAAAATAAATCGAGATGATGGCGCAAATGACGACTAGGGTTCTGACTATCATAGGCAGCAAACATGGATGCGTGTAAGGGAACAACTGGCGTAGTTTATCATCAAGCTCATTTGGCTGGCGGCGCGGACGGTTTCTTTTCGCTGGCATCCTCGATGAGGGTCCTGGCTGGCAACCAGCCAGGGTAGGATGTCTCCAGTTTCTTCCAGATCGCAGCATGCTTGCCCAACTCACCAAAGCTCAGTGCCTTGCTTAATTTTTTGCGGGTGATGGCGGCCCAGGTTAGCAAGTCGTCGCACTTGCTTTTGGTATCCATGAGATTCAAGGTAAAGCTCAGGCTTTTTTCCTTGCCCGGTGCGATCAGGCGGCAATAGGTATTGTCTTTGCCTGTCTCCAGCACATAGGCTTGCTGCTGTTCATCGTAATACGCCACGTTCTTTTGCGTGATCAGGTCATCCCATTCATTGGCAGCCATGCTGGTGGTTTGTAGCAGTTTGCCGTGAAAATCGACACGCTTGACGATCAATTTGTTGGCCTTGCTGATTTCCACGCAATCTGCAAAATCACTGTTCGCTGGCGCGTTGATCAATTCTGCTGATGGGCAAAGAGAGATTTCAGCACCACCATGGACGTTCAGGAGCCTGACCTGTGTGTCTGCAGGCTTGCCGTCTTTTGCCGCCTGGGCCTTTGCATACTTGCTGCTCCTGGCGACGAGGATATTCTTGTCATCGATAACGTTGACCATATCGTAGTCCAGGTTCGGCCAGTCATCGTAGGCAATGAACCAGAATCGCTGAGGCTTGCGTAACGCATATTGCAGCGGTGGCGCAGGTGACGTACCGGCAGCCTGGGTTTCAGCAGCCGTCTTGCTTACTCTGAGCCAGTCTGTCAGTTGCAGGGCTTTGCCACCATCCTTGCTGTCACAGCCCGGCATGCAGGCAACTGTGAGCAAGAGCAGCATGGCTGCTGCCCACGGGCGCACAGGGTGATCAGGGGGAGTGGACTGTAATTGTGCTGGCAAACTGTTTCTCTATGTCAGGTGTATGGTCAGGCGCCATTGTAACGCCTGACTCGTGCAGCTTCATAGACAGTATCAGTTTAAGCTCAGCTTGAGTTGTAAATTTGCTTCTACATTTGCTTCTTCATTTATATCTGCATATGATTCTGCGCCATCATTATCAGTATCGAACAAATCTTTGGCGACTCCCATGGCGGCAGCAATCACCTGCATGTCATGTTCGCTGATGGCAAACAGACCGAAGCGGAATTGATAACCCCAATTCTTCACTCCTGCAGAAAATTCCAGTGTCTGTAGCAAGGGCAGGATGCTGGCGTGTCGTGATGGCGTCCATATGACGTCACGCCGGAATGGATGAAAATCATCTCCCATGTCTGCCTGATAGGCTTCGCGCGGCCTGACCCTGCCTATGGCAGTGAAAGTCTGCAATCTGATCTTGCTGCCAAAGACCTGGCTTGGTGAGTAATACGCGACCCTGTCGCCCGCCTGCAGGCGTCGCAAAGGTGCTGCCTTGCCATGACAGACTTGCATGTAGCCATCTGCCTGACCACGCAGCACGTGGTCGGCAGAGGCAACAGCGATCCAGTTACGGCACTGTTGGGCAGCCATGATCAGGCTGGCGCAAAAACGCGCAAGCGGTGACCGTCAGGGTCTTGCGCGACGAAGGTATAACCAAAATCCATGCTGCAAGGGTTTTGGATTATCGTTGTACCGCGCGTGGCCCAGTTGTCATGGGTGCTATCGACGGTGGCATTGTCAGCTACTGCAAAAGCCAGCTCACTGCCGCCAGCCTGGGTAGCGCCCGGTTCTACCGTGTGCTTTGACCACAAACCCAGTTTGTGGCCTGAGTCCAGTATGAACAGGTAAAAAGTAGGGGATGCTTCTACTGGCGTCAGGCCCAGTATCTTGCTGTAAAAGCCTGCGCTGGCTTCTGGACTATCGACATATAAAAGAACATAGCTTGGTGTCATCATGGTATCTGCCCCTAGAGGTGATGTTGTTTGCATTGATATGTTGTTCAAGGCAGAGACATCTTAGGATGTGCTAGTGTCAGTTTCTGTCAGCAGTGATGGCATGATGAAAAAAGCCTGCAGTTGCAGGCTTTCGATAAAGTACAGACTTAGCTGGTACCAGGAACCCTTTGACCAGCATCGTAATAAAGCGCCGGGATTTTTTTCTGGCTGAGCATCATCATGGCAAGGCTGGCCAATGCCAGCATGAACCAGTTGACTCCTGGCATTTTCAGGAACTGGGCAAAATCAAACAAGGCGCCACCCGCCAGGCTGCCGACCATGGTGCCCATGCTTTGGTAAAACATTTGCTGCGACATCAGCCTGCCGGTATCCGCCGCAGATTTGTTGGCAAAGCGTGCGACCAGCACATCCAGTGAAGGTCCATAAAATACCTGGCCAAAAGACAGTAGGATCGCAGAAACAATGACGGCAGCAGCACTATGGGTAAACACCACCATGATGGCAAAGCTGACAAACAGGCAGGCATAACCTATCTTCAGGAAACGGAAATGATCCAGCGTGCGCACTGCACGTTTAGAGATCGGTATCTGGAAAAAAATGATCACCAGCGCCGCCAGCCAGAAAGGCGTGGAGACCGGTATCTCAGGTGTGAACTTCGGAATATGCAGGCTGAAACCTATCATGGGCTGTACGGCAAAGCACCAGAATACTGAATTCGACAAATAAAACATCAGCGGCAGTTCTACCGGTTTTTCTGATTCAGTAGCGGCTACTGTAGTTGTGCCGGCTGCTTCATCTGCCTGAGCTTTTTGTTCCAGCGCCAGACTCTCTTGCTCATGCTCGCTGATGGCACGCATGGCAATCAGCATGAACAACCCATATACGATGAAGGTGATCAGCACGATCAGGAACACCAGCTTCAACTGATCATGCGGTACAAAACTTGCAGTCAGGTAGCCGCCAACCAGGCCCATGCGTATCGCGAAAGCCAGTTTGCTGAAAATGGAAGTCTGATCCAGACCCTTGAGCTTCAATAAATAATTTTTCAAGCCGGGGAAGGACAGGCCGCTACCCAGGCCAGCCAGCAAGGCAAACAGCGCCAGCGCCCAGGCCTGATTCAGATAAGCCATAAAATACAGGGCGATGCCTTCGAGCAGGATATTGCCTGAAATCGCCAGCGGGTGGTTCGCCATGCGCGAAAACCTGGTGCCCATATACGAGCCCAGCACCCGACCCAGGTTCAGGCCAAACAAAATCGATGCTGCCCAGAACCCCGAGAACGCCTTGCCCGTTTCAGAGACAATGATAGGTGTATATAAAGCAACGCCACCAGATGCGATGGCAACACCAATGTAAATCAGATAGGAATTGAAGACAGGATCGAATTTCTTGGTTTGCATAGGTCAGGGCGTCAGCGCCTGGGCAGCGCTAAAGATACTTAAAGCAGGAATGGTAAGAAGTGCAAATCGTTAAGACATGAACTTCATGTTGTGATGCTGCACAACAGAAAAAGTTCATCGATATAAGCAAATCTAATAAGCTTTAAATTGTACGCCTAATTTTAAAAACCTGTTGCTGGGTCGCAAGTTTCGACGAACCCGGCCTGAATCGGGACTAAATCGCGCCATTGAGGTGATCCCTGACAAACCCTAGAACCAGATTTTCCCCAGATACAACCAGCTCCAGCCCGCCATCAGGCACACGCTGAGCACTAGCAAACCAGTCGCCCCATTTGGCCGCAAGATACCGAGATAGCCTATGGCTACTGTCGCCACACCTTTCTTGACGCGCTTCATACTGCGCCAGCGCTGTATGAATTTCAGCATGGACAGGACAAAAGTAAACGTCGCACAGGACAGCAAGGTCACCCTGAATACATTCAGGAGATTCAGTTCACCCATCGATATTTTTTTATACGCCAGGCCAACCAGCGCCATCAAAACGGCTGCACCTATGGAAATGGCCACATTCGCATACATGGTCTTGCGGCTATTAACTGCAGCGTCTTCGAGCTCGCACTTGAGCAAATCAACTTTTTCATTGATCAGTGTGGAGGTTTCATGTTTGATCGCCAGTATGCGCTGGTCTATTGCCGCACCTATCTGTGCCGTAGAATAATCAATCAGTTCCCTGATGTCATCCTTGGTCATGCTGCGTTGGCTATGGATTTCATCAGACAGCAGGGCGATATTCCTGTCTACCTGCTCGCCAGCCTGACGTATGACTTCAGATAATTCATTACTGACCTGGTGGATGGACCTGTCCACCAATGGTGCTACCCGTTCATCAATGACACGGTTCAGACTCTGTTCAAAGGCAGATGATGCCTGTTTCAGATTCAATGGGTCAAACGCCATCTTTTCTCCGGTGAATAGCTTCGTGCCTGAGTATTTGATGTTGTCTCTGGAAATTTCAAGACCAGCGTCCTGATTGGGGCTAAAACTCTTCGTTCAATACACATAATCAGAGTTTAGTCAGGTGATACCAGTAAGTCATTCAAACGGTACTTGGGCATTTTTGATTTAAATTTTGCAATCCTTTGTATACCCTTAAATTGCTTCCTGGGCAACGAAACAGCTAAATACCTGTTTAGCGATGTGCTTTGATGCTTCAGGCCAGCTATCTGACACTGTTCAGATATACAAACTAGTGAACAAAGGATATTTATGTTGATCAAAAAACTTACTCTCATCGCGTGTGCAGCTGTGGGTATGCTCGCCAGCTCTTTCGCTACTGCCCAGACTTATCTTGGTGCTTCTGTAGGCCAGAGCGATAACAACAGCTACTGCAATTACGCCACAACTTGCGATTCCAAGGCCACCAGCTACAAGCTGTTCGGCGGCTATAATTTCAACAAGAATTTTGCAGTGGAAAGCAGCTATTTTTCTGGTGGCAAAACCTCTATCAATTCAGGTGTGCCGCTAGGCCATAGCGAACAAAAGAAAACCGGCTTCAGCCTGGCTGGCGTGTATAACTATGAATTCAATGAGGCTTTTGCCGGGTTTGCCAAACTCGGGATTGCGCGCGTAAAGGCAGAAACGACTTACGACACTTCAGGCCTGCCATCTTATTCAGCTTCGAATACCGGCAACCAAGCCCTGCTTGGTGTGGGCGTATCTTACAAGATCAATCCTAACCTTGCTGTCCGGGCAGAATTCGAGAAATTCAATGCCCACACTTTCTCCAATAGCGGTACTTCCGGCAGCAATCTGTCGGCTGGTTTGCAATACAATTTTTAATTGATAGGCACCGGTGGCGTTGGTGGATTAATTCCATCAGCGCTGACGGTATCTGACGATGAAGTGATGAAATGACGAGCCCCGCCTGGGGTTTGGTTCAGTTTCAGGCCTGGCTCTTTTTAGTGGCTTTACTGGTTTTTTTGACTGGCACTGGCAAAGCATCTGCAGTGATGTGAGCCAGGTTGGCCAACTGATCCCGGTCTTCCAGTAATTCACTGTCGATGAGGTACCAGGGCTTGGCCTGGGGGTAGGGTGCTGCTTCGGTGACTGTCGTTAGCAATTGTGTTAAGCATTGCTGCCCCGCCTCTGTCGGCTTGATGAAGAGCTGATCATCACAGATCAGCGCAAACATCTTGCCCGACATATACAGCGCGTATTCACCAAACATTTTTTTCGCGACCTCGTCTTCGCAACTATTTAACTGGTCGAGAATAAATTCTACAAAGCTTGCTTGTGAGCCCATGGTCTCGCTGTGAATGAAAATTGAATTTTAATCTGGACGACGAAAATCATCGGCTATCCAGGCCCTGGCATTTTGCTGGTTCAATTTATAGTTGGGGGTAACCCTGACTCTTGCCAGCTCGGTATTACCTGCATCTTGCGCACTAAGCCAGGCATAGGGATCATCCTCATCCGGCACGATGTCGAGCATGATCTTGAAGTCTGCTTCATCGGTCGCCACCATCAGGCTCTTGTGCAGTGTCGCATGCAGTTGCTGCTCATGACGGCGTATTACCTCGGATGCAGTTTTCACCAATGTGCCAAAGGCATTCGCGTCCAGCGGTTTGGGATTCTTTTTATCGCGCCCCATGGTCCACGGGCCAACCAGTGCAGGTTCAGGCTCGCCATCCTTGATCATGGCAACTGCCCAGCCTTCATCATCGTCATTCTTGATGACCTGGGCTGTCCAGCCCTTGTCGCGCCACAGGCGTGGCTCGCGGACCTTGTTGTCCTCTTCCTGAGGTGCGTTATCTTCTGGTGTGTATTCGTTATCGTTAGTCAAAGCTTTTCCTGGTTTATTTCTTCAGGCTGCATATGCTACACTCAAGCGACCAGTTTGTCTGAATCCTTCTTGATTGGCACTGGCCCCAGAACCTGCAGGGCGGCTAAACCGTGTTTTGCGCGGGCATTCTGGCATTTGTCATCACCAGGCTGCACTTCCCGGCAGGGAGACGGCCTTTGCTCATACATGCTGCACTTCACGACTTTACCCACTTCACCTAGCAGAGCCTGGCAATGCGGTTTGGATTGATTGGTGCCGCTCAAACAAGAATATACGGGTGTCAATGCCTGAACCATGGTATCGGCAATGCTATATACATCCGCCTCGGCGGAATAAAATGAAACCCGGTAACTGGCGCAGCAGGCGCCGCAATCAAGACAGGGCTCATTTTTGTTAGCAATTTGTCGGTCAGCAATTTGCCTTTCTATAAAAACAGTATGAATGTCGATTCGACTACCTCTAAGGATGCTGCGCCATGCAGGGATTTAAATTCTGGGTTTTCACTTGCCAACCGGCTTTAGTGACAAAAACAATCCTCCAGATATTAACACTGCGCCAAGTAACAGGGATAAAGTCAACGTTTCACCCAGTACGACAATGGCCAGTGATACCCCCACGATAGGCATCAGTGCAGTGAACATCGACGCTTTGGCACCCAGTTGCTTTACCGCCAGATTGAACAGCAGCACAGATACCACACTGACCAGCAGGCCCTGATAAACCGCCTGCACCGCAATTGCACCGGCATCAAGCTGGAACAGGCTGGTGCCGGCAAAATAAAAATACACAGGCACATATAACAAGCCACCTACCTGTACTACGCTGACCACGGCCAGGGGATTGGTATTCCAGCGCCGCATCAATACCGTGTAAAACGACCACATCAGCGCAGCCAGCATGAACAGCAGGTCACCACGCCAGGCCTCGGTATAAGCAGTTGATGGTGCTTGCAGGATACTGCCAGCCTTGACGATGATCACACCAAGCAGCAAAAGGCCAAGGCCCAGCATGGGGATGCCATCACGCTTGTCCAGCATCAGCTTCGCCAGCAGGGACGTGAACAAAGGCGTAAAAGCAGGGTAGATCAGCGAACTGTGAGAAGCCGGCGCCCAGTGCAGGCCACCAACCAGTACCATGTTGTACAAAGGCCCGGCCAGCAGCAACAAGACCAGTGCCCTGGGCCACCCAATGCCAGCAGCATTCTTGGCACCAGCCTTGAGAAAAAAGGGCAGCATGAGCAGGCCACTGACTGCAAAACGCAATACTGTCAGGTCAAAGATATCGAGCGAAGCTCGGTAGCCAAAGCTGGCAACCACAGGTTGTGCTCCCCAGATCAGTGCCACCAGCAAACCGTAAATTAAGCCGACTGAGCTCATTGCGCTCATCCTTTATTGACGGAAGTTTTCAAAGCACGGAGTAATCGTTATTACGCAAATCCGTCAACAGCATGTGACCGGGCGCATGAGTAATACACAGCTCCGGTTTTGCATGCATCAGCGCTGCTTGCGGCGTAACGCCACAAGCCCAGAACATCGGCAACTCACCTTCATTAATGCTCACCGCATCACCATAATCTGGCTGCGCAAGATCCCTGATGCCTATCAGCGCCGGGTCTCCTATATGCACAGGTGCACCATGCACGCCTGGGAAGCGCGAGGTGATCTGTATCGCCCGTATCGCATCTGCCGCCTTCATCGGGCGCATGGTGACCACCAGCGGGCCCTGAAAGGCACCGGCAGGCGAGGTTGGCACATTGGTGCGGTACATGGGCACATTGCGCCCCTGTTCTATGTGGCGTATGCCTATGCCATTTTCTATCAGCGAATGCTCAAAAGTAAAAGAGCAACCGAGCGCAAAGCTGACCAGGTCATCACGCCAGACATCGCGGATGTCATCAGGTTCAGCCGCAAGCTCGCCATGGCGGAACACACGGTAACGCGGTACATCGCTGCGGATATCAAGATCAGCCCCAAGGAAAGGCACGAACGGGTCACCCACCTCTGATACTGCAATCAAGGGGCAGGGCTTGGGATTCTTTTGACAAAAGCGATGAAAGTCGCTGGCATCTTTGGCTGGCAGTATCACCAGATTAACCTGTACATAACCCGGAGCCAGACCCGAAGTTTCTTTACGCCATAAACCCTGGCGTATGGCCAGGCGTAATTGTGCAGGGGACTGGGATATAAAGGATGGGGAAAACATGGGAGGCTCCATAGCATGGGAAGAGTGAGTACTTGTCAATGAATTATGAAAAATCAGCACGATTCAGCACAACTCAGAACAATCCAGGGCTGATAGAGCCAGTATAAAATGCAGCATTGATAGAAGATAATTGAAGTTATTGTTAATAGTTGATAAGATTTATCTATCATGCGACCTTCATTACAACAGCTGGAAACCTTTTACTGGATAGCCCGTCTGGGTGGTTTTCATGCGGCTGCCAAACACCTGCACCTGACCCAGCCGACGATCAGCGCCAGAATCCAGGAGCTTGAAGACATTCTGGGATTGAAGCTGTTTGAGCGCGGTGGTCACCGTGCCGTCATTACGCCAGTAGGGCGTGATGTACTGGTGCAGGCAGAAAAAATGCTGCGCCTGTCTGATGACCTCGAACAAATCAGCAAGCGGCGCAACCCCATGCGTGGCCTGTTGCGCCTGGGGGCGAATGAATCGACCGCCATGTCTGGCTTGATCGAATTGCTGGGGCGGCTAAAAGCCCAGTACCCCGATGTGCGCATAGAGCTCACCATCGATGTGGGGGCCAATCTCAGCCGCAAACTCAATGCCCGTGAACTTGACATCGCCATCCTCAGTGACCCTGTCTCGGCACCGCACGTCGTTGATGTAGCAATAGGCCATGTCGATCTGGCGTGGGTGGCATCTACCCAAACTGTCCTCAATGAGCAAGCCTTGCACCCGGCAGGCATGGCGTCATTACCTGTCGTCGCCATGCCTTCACCAACGACGATCTGCAATGTCGTCATGGAATGGTTCAGGCTGGCAGGCCATGAGCCAGAAAACCTCAGCATCTGCAATTCCATGGCAATGATGATCAAGCTCGTTGCCGCAGGCCACGCTATTGCCGTGCTGCCACGATCCGTGGTTGATGCAGAAATCAAGAGTGGAGTCATCCGCACCCTGACAGTCAAACCACCGCTCAATCCACTGATGTATTACGTTTCCTATTTACGGCAAGAGCAGGGGCTGGCAGATGGCAACCTCGTCACCATGGCCCGTGAAGTATTGCAGCAAAGCGGCTTATTGTTACCTCTGACGTTACCCTGACCTTAGCCCTGACATTGCCCCTGCCACGTTAAAACCATCAGCCCGCTGCGGCATCGATTGCGCACAGATGTGCGCAGAATCCACGAACGCTTCGTGCATTTGGTTCCTCAAAATTCCACATTCAATCCCTTAATTTGCGCTTCTGTCTCAATCTGCCAACTTGCAAATCAGGTATTGCCTATATTGCGCCATGTGCTTGCAATCAAGCGGCACCGGCGAGGTAATAAACCTGCTTTCGCACAGTTATTACCAGTTTGCAGATCTCTCCATGAGTGGGTCTGGGTTTCTTAATCCTGAATCAGAAAGCACAACGAACATGAAAAAAACTTCCCGCCTACTCCCTGCGAAATTACTGATGGCAACGCTGGCACTCGGTGCAATTCAGGCGCACGCAGCAACATCCATGTCAGACGCAGATATTCTGAACCTCCTCAAGCAGCGTGTTGATACAGACAAAAAAGCGGTGGGCCTGGTGGTCGGCATCGTCGATGAAAAAGGCAGCCGCGTGATCAGCTATGGTTACGCCAATCTTGCCGAACGCCGTCCTGTCGATGCCGATACCTTGTTTGAAATTGGTTCCATCACCAGCGCATTTACCGGTGTGGCCATGATGGATATGGCAGAGAAAAGTGAGGTCAGACTGAAAGAACCTATCGAGACTTATCTGCCAGACGGTGTCAGGATACCCTACTATGAAGACAGGAAAATCACGCTCTCTGACCTGTCCTCACATCGCTCCGGCTTGCCTGCCGTACCTGGCACCCCAGGCACAGGTAACGACAATCCCTATGCAGGTTTTACCACCAGTAAAGCCTATGAATTTCTGGCCAGCTACCAGATGAGATACGACGTCGGCAGCCGTTATCTCTATTCCAGTTTTGGTAATGGCCTGCTGGGTCAGGTATTAAGCCAGCGCGCAGGTACCGACTATGACACCCTGATCAAAAACCGCGTAACCACCCCACTGGGCATGACAGCTACCAGCGTTAGCCTCAATGCAGACTTGCAAAAGCGCATGGCAACAGGCTATAGCAGCAAGGCACAATTTGCCGTAGCACCCGCCTGGAACTTCAGCGCCTTCGAAGGTGCGGGCGGCTTGCACTCGTCTGCCAATGACATGCTCAAGTTCCTCGCTGCCAATATGGACCAAGCCAAGACACCCTTGAACGGCACTATACGCAAATTGCAAATGCCCTTTGAAATAGGCAACCGTCTCTTGCTGGTCTGGGGTGGCTATAACAATAAATTTGACAGCGCTATCCTGGGTCTTGAAGGCAAGACAGGCGGCTACAGCAGCTACATCGCCTTCGATAAAAAAGCAGGCAAAGGCGTCGTGATATTATCGAATGCCGATGTCAGCGTGGCTGATATCGGCAACAAGATTATCAATACAGATTTTCCGCTGGCGCAATAAACTGAAGGCTGCAGGCAGAACTGTCTGCAGCCTTCAGCGAAAAAAACGCATTAAAAAATGGAATGACATCGCTACAGCAAACATTGCAATTCAGTAGCCATATCAGGATGCGACCCTTGGTCGCCATCCTGGTAATGCACGTCCTGTTTTTCCTGGCATTATCACGCACTTACACTCCGCAGACAGACAAAACTGGCACTGGAACCGCAGTAACTTTCCTGACGCCTGTTACACCGCAAACGGATACATTGCCACCAAAAAATGAACATCAAAAAGTAGAGCATCAAGACGCGGCGCATCAAAAAGCAGATGATCAAAAACTGCCACCTGCGGCCAAAAAAGAATCTGTGCAAACACCAAGTACGCCTGTTAGTCTGGTACCAATCGAGAAATTGCCCACACCTACGCCAACAGCAAAATCATTTGCCGACATAACAGCTGGCACCGAAGCAGAGGTAACAGGTAAAGCAGCAGTTAATCTTGCCCAACTTCGCTCACAGGCAACATCAATAGCCAGGGAATCAGCACAAGTGGAGGGCAGTGAATCTGGCTATACAGGTATTCTCGGTGATTACTACGGTAGCTACAACGGCGCCGATGCAGGCACGTTTTATATCCACGTCGATCACGCGGGCAATATCTTCGGCTCTGCCGATTCAGGCACAGCACACAGCAGCTTCGCGATCACCGGTAAAGTATCAACAAATGGTGTCGTGCAAATGACAGGGAAGGGTCTTGCAGGCTCAGCGAGTTTCGATGGGAAAATCAATCTCAAGACAGGCGGCGTGTCAGGGCACTGGAATTTGACCGGTTTTGGCAGAGGACAGTTTGCTGGTCAGCGAGCTAAAGCTGTTGGTGGCAGGAGCAATTGATAAAGCAATCAGGATATTTAAGCGAAAAAACCCGCGAAAGCGGGTTTTTTGCTGAGCATGAAGTCGGATTATTTCCCCCACGAATCCTTCAATGTCGTCACCCGATTAAACACCGGTTTCCCAACAACTGAATCCACACGGTCCGCCACAAAATAACCATGGCGTTCAAACTGCAAACGCGTATCTGGCGTGATGGTTGCCAGGCGTGGTTCTACATAAGCACGTACCACTTCCAGTGCATCCGGGTTCAGCAAGGCCATGAAGTCTTTGCCGCCTGCATCGGGGTTGGCGTCTGTGAACAGACGGTCGTACAGGCGCACTTCGGCTTCCAGTGCGTCGGCGGCGTTAACCCAGTGCAGATTGCCTTTGACTTTGTAGTTGGCGCTACCTTCGGTGCCGGATTTGCTGTCGGCAAAGTAGTTGCAATGCACGGCGATGATAGTGCCGTTTTCATCCTTGTCGCAGCCTGTGCATTCGACGACATAGCCATAACGCAGGCGTACCTTGTTACCCGGGAAGAGGCGGAAGTAGCCTTTGACTGGCTCTTCCATGAAATCTTCCTGCTCTATCCACAGCTCTTTACCTATCGTGAATTCGCGGTTACCGAGTTCTGGGTGGTGCGGGTGGATAGGTGCGGTGCAGGCGATGTTTTCGCCTTCAGGGAAGTTGTCGATGATGAGCTTCAGAGGGCGCAGTACTGCGGTGGCGCGAGGTGCTTTTGGGTCGAGGTCTTCGCGCAGGCAACCTTCGAGCGTGCTGTAGTCTATCCAGCCATCAGAACGGGTCACGCCTATGCGTTCGCAGAACAGTTGCAGGGATTCTGGCGTGTAACCACGGCGGCGTATGCCGACGATGGTAGGCATGCGCGGGTCGTCCCAGCCGGTGACGATGTTTTGTTCTACCAGTTGGCGCAGCTTGCGTTTGCTGGTGACGACATAGGTCAGGTTCAGGCGGGCGAATTCATATTGTTGCGGTACTGGTTTTTTGAAGAAACCACCTTCGGCGGCGCGTTCTATGATCCAGTCATAGAAAGGGCGGTGGTCCTGAAATTCCAGTGTGCAAATCGAATGAGTAATGTTTTCTATCGCATCAGACAGGGGATGCGTGTAGTCATACATAGGGTAGATGCACCATTTGTCACCAGTACGATGATGATGGGCATGGCGTATGCGGTAGATGGCCGGGTCGCGCAAATTCATGTTCGGTGACGCCATGTCTATCTTGGCGCGCAGGATGTGGTCGCCATCCTTGAATTCACCTGCCTTCATGCGGCGCAGCAAGTCCAGGGACTCTGCCGGTGCGCGGTCACGGAAAGGCGAGTTCACGCCTGGTTTGGAGAAGTCACCGCGGTTGGCAGCCATGTCAGCAGCACTTTGGCTATCGACATAGGCCAGGCCAGCACCTATCAGGTATTCAGCGATTTCATACAGACGGTCAAAATAGTCACTCGCGTAATGCAGGTGTTCTTCACCATTATTGTTCCAGTCAAAGCCCAGCCATTTGACGCTGTCCATGATGGTGTCGACATATTCCTGGTCTTCTTTCTCAGGATTGGTATCATCAAAGCGCAGGTGGCAACGGCCAGCGTAATCACGTGCGAGGCCAAAGTTCAAGCAAATGGATTTGGCGTGACCGATGTGCAGGTAACCATTCGGTTCAGGTGGGAAGCGGGTGATGACCGTGGGCAGGCCATCTCGTGCGTATTTGCCAGCAGCCTGGTCATTGTCGATGATGGCGCGCAGGAAGTTGGAGACGGGTGCAGGTGTTGCATTATCGTTATTTTTTATATCTTTGCTCATAGCTAATCACTGTTGTGAACCTTGTAAGGCACTTTATAAATAGGGAGATGACAAGCATTTTACCGTAGCGCAGCATGGATGGCGCGAAGTTTGCTCGTGGTTTGCTTGCAGTTTGTTCCTGCATGGGCAGGAATGCCTGCCCGATTGATGGTATCAAAGCCAGTGTACCCTAAAATCTGGACTATCTGGCAATGCCAAATCTACATTTCGCTGGATTCTACGCGGTTCCGTCCACAATTCTTGGCATGATAAAGGGCATTATCAGCCCGCTTCATCATCTCGTTGATATTGTCTGGATGGTAATAGCTGGTGACCCCAAAGCTGGCGGTTTTTTTGCCGACCACTTCAAATTCATGATTGGCAATGGCGCAACGCAGTTTTTCTGCGGTGGCTATTGCTGCGTGGATCGTGGTTTCGCGGAAGATGACCAAAAATTCTTCGCCACCCCAGCGGCCCACGGCATCCATACTGCGCACATGGTCTTGCAGGATGCGGGCAATATTAATAAGGACCTGGTCGCCGGTCTGGTGACCATGGGTGTCATTGACTTGCTTGAACAGGTCAATATCAACAATCGCAAGTGAAAAACTGGTGCCATAGCGCTGGCTGCGCTGGTGTTCTTCATCCAGTATCTGTTCGAGCTTGAGGCGGTTATACAGGCCGGTGAGCCTGTCAGTGCTGGACAAGAGTTCGAGGTCATGGTTGCGCAATTCCAGTTCGCGGGTGCGGGCGACGACCAGGTTTTCCAGGTTGGCATTGACTTCCATCATGGATTTATGACTGCCTTCGAGCTTCTCCGCCATCTGGTTGAAGCCTGCTTCCAGTTCCTGCAATTCACCGCCAGAATTTGCGGTGATGCGGGTATCGAGCTCGCCTTTTTCCATACGGTGTACGCCATCAAGCAGGCGTGATAGTGGCCTTGTCAGGTCACGGCTCATGCGCATCGCGAGTATTGAGGCGCACACCGTACCCACCAGGCCTATCAATACGCTGAGGGCGACAAAGACATTCTTGGACTGGTGGCTGGCATGGGTGCTCAACTCCAGATAGACACGGCCCAGCAGCTTTTGCTTGCTAGCTTTGTCATTCGGGATGCGGTCAAACAGGTCGAAGGCATCGGCTTCAGATTTACCCTGGTAAATCGGAGCGGCAAAGATCAGTGACTCATGGTCGCCGCGCAAGATTTTGCCATTGTCGGCGGCTTTGGCATGTTCCGGCCCCAGCTTGCTGGGTTTGCCACTGACAGCCAGTACTTTATTGTCAGCATCGGTGATGACCACGGCTTTGGCGTCATCTTCTTTCATGACTGATTGTGTCAGTGCCTGCAAGACTTCACGGTTGCCGGAGAATGCGCCATATTCGCTGGCTGGAGCCAACTGACGGGTGATGACCGTGCCGCGCGCCTTGATGGCACCATCAATTTCAGTAATGCCGACGATGACAACCAGCAGTACCAGCAGGGCAGAAATGACCCAGACCGGGGCCAGCGCCAGGAACATGATACGGTGGGCGAGTGGCCAGTTTTTCATTGGACACGCTCCGGCAATGATTTGATTTTGCGTGTCAGGCTGACTTCATCTTCCATTTCCAGGCTCAGTGAGCGGCTGACCTGGGTATTGATATTGACACTGAAATGACGTGGATATTGTGGCAGCGGCAGGTAGCCATTATTCGGCAGCGTCGCGACGATCTCTGCTACCTGCTGGGCAATCTGGGTAGCGGAACTATAGACGCCAGCCAGTGCACCTGCCTTGACGTAGGCGGCAGAAAAACCGAATAGCGGCACTTTTTGCCGGTAACTGGTCAGTAATATGCTGGGTATATTATTGCGGTTGTAAATGGCAGCATCGGGCAGAGCCAGCAGGCTGTCGCTATTGTTCAGCAAGCGGCGCAGGGCGGGCAGCAATTCAGAATCATCGGTGACGGTTTCAACATTGATTTGCATCTCCATCTCTTTTGCGATGGCTGATAAGCCGACCAGCATCTCATTGCTGTCTTTGCTGAGTAATAATCCCACGCGGTTGCGGCCTGGCATGCTGCTGCGTATCAGGCCCAATTGCCGGTACCATGGCTGATCAAAATAAATTGCCGAGAAATGATGCGGGTCTTGATGGCGGCCATATTGCTTTGCTATTTTTTGAAAGGTATTACGTGGCACCAGCACGCTCAATACCGCCATGGCAGGCGGCTTTTGCGCCATGGCTGTCATGGCAGGTGTGCCAACTGCAATAAGCAGATGATTGTTGGCATTGCGCGGCACATCTTCTGCCTTGTAGGTGCTCAGGTTCAAGACCTTGATGGTATTTTTTGCGTTCCCCTGTCCCTGCGCCAACAGACTGCTTAACTGGCTGGAAAATTCAGTATAAGCAGAGCCTTCCTCGCTCAGCAGGATGGTGATGTTGTCCAGTGCCAGAACAGTTTGCCCATACAGCAAACTCAGGATCAGGCCCAACAAATTGACTACATACCGCAGATGCCTTGTTGACTGCCAATGCATGGTCACATGTCCAGTCTGAGATTCAGCCTCAGCGCCCGGCCTGGCAATTCATTGTCGTGCCGGTACTCAAAATACCGGGAATCGGTCAGGTTTTGGGCAATCAGTGAGCACTCGGCAGACTTGCCACCGAGCTTGAACTGGTAATTGAGCCTGGCATCCACGCGCTTGTTACCGTCGATGAAATAGCCTCGGTTTTCGCGTGGATTATAGTCGGTGGAATTGAATTTGGTTTGTGCCATCTGGTAAGCCACCAGGCTGCCACTCCACTGTTCATTGACTTTATGGCTGAGCATGATGTTGTGGTTGTATTTAGGTAGTGAATCGCTATACACGACGCCATTCACATTGTCACTTTTTACGCCACCACCAGAGAGGCCATAAATAAGCCGCGTTTTGTCTGTCAATTGCGCCTTCAATTGCAATTCATAACCACGCATGATGGCAGTGCCTGCATTCAGATTACCGCCCGCAGCAGAGCGCCTGTTCCTGACATCAATCAACTGGCTATAGTCATCATAGAACAGGCGAAAATCCACATCGAGGTTGCCGTATTTGCCGATATAGCCTATCTCGCTTGATTTGACTCTTTCAGTCTGCATTTCCGGCAAAGTCGGGTACAGATTTGCACTGCGCCAGTAATTGTCATAAGTTTTTTCATAGACAGAAGGCGAGCGCGTGGCGCGTGAATGGCTCAGGCGCAGGGTATGGCCGGGTTGTACATGCCAGTTGACTGCCACCCTGGGCGTAGTGTCTGTACCGGTGTAGGTATTGTTTTCTATCATGCCGCCGATATTGAAGACCAGGTCAGGGCGGGCGCGCCATTCAAGATTGCCAAAGAAGCGGCGCAAGTGATAAGGGAAATCGCCATACAGATATTGATTGTCACCTACCCCAAGATAATAAGGCGCATACGTCTGGTCATAGCGTATGCTGCCACCCCAGACCAGCCGGGCGTTCTTGAATGGTGAAAAGGTGTGCTGCACCTCCAGGTCATAGCGCCGCAAGATCGCATCGCCATCGCTGACACCGTCAGAATCCTTGAGGCGTGCATACACTCTTTCTACAGTGTGAAAGGCTTGCACAGACAATTCGCCACCACCTTCAAGGGCGCGACGCCAGTGCAGCATTTCAAAATGGTTTTCTGCCCGCCTGCTGATGGCGGAGACATTATTGTATTCACCGACTTCACGCGGACCACCGTTATAACCGAACTGGAATTCCAGGGTATCGTCAGAATTGACCTGGTAATCGGCGCGCAGGTTCAGGTTGTGTATGGTCTTGTTGTCATACTTGTTCAGGTTCCAGAAGGTGAAGGCAGAGGTTGGCCTCTTTATAGTGTCATCTTCGCCCTTGTCGTCCCTGATGCTGGCTGTCAGCCGGTAGCTTAATGCTCCAGTCTTGCCACCATAGCGCAAGATGCCTTCCTTGCGGCCATTGCCAAACGCCATGGACACAGTGGTACCCTGGGTCTCTGCCGGGTGGCGGGTGATGATATTGATAACGCCGGAATATGAATTCGCACCGTAGCTGGCAGAGTCTGGTCCGCGTATGACTTCTATGCGTTCTATATCGTCGAGAACGATGGGCAGGTCGCTCCAGTTGACGCCACCAAACAGGCTGGCATACACAGAGCGGCCATCGATCAGAACCTGCATGCGGTCTGAGGTCGTGGTGGTGACCATGCCATGATAGGCAACTGTGCTGTCTGCTGAGTAATAGGGATCGGCATGGTAAGCCACATACATGCCCGGCACCAGACGAAAAATCTCGGACAAGTCCCAGGCGCCGGAATCCTTGATCATCTGCCTGTCTATGATAGTGACCGCAACCGGTGCTTCATTGATGGGTTGTGACAGGCGGGATGCAGACAGCACCACAGGCATATCATCCAGAAAGATTGATTCTTCACCGCCACCGGCGATTGCCACTTGATGCAGCAAGGAAAAGAACAGGACAAGGCAGCCAGCACGTCTGTATGAGCGCTTGCCAGAATAGTTGCTATGGATGCGGAGTTTTTTTTCTGCTAACAAGTTATGCCCCAGAGCCAGAAAATGCATTGATTTAGAGTAACACAGCACAGGCTGGCGAATGTAGCTTAAATGCAAAGACGAGAGTCACAAGACCTCTTTACGTCACTGAATTTGTTGTTTTTAGGGCTCAGATTTTTGAACATGGGGCCTTATTTATAATTTGTATAATAGGCAAATTAGAACCTTATTTATTGACGGCATGATGAATTAGCTTGTGCGAATGCTCATTAAATTAAAGTTAAATTAATATAAATTGCATATTTGGAAACTTCGAGAAGGCAAAACTTCTGAACAGCTTGGGCAACAGGTAGAATAGCGGTATGACTACAGAATTAATTACCTCCCCTGAAGCGACCACCGAAGTTGTCGTCAGCAAGCCCTACGAGCCTGCCTTTGTTCACCTGCGCATACATTCCGAATATTCGATCGTGGATGGCCTGGTGCGTATTGATGATGTCATTAAGGCAGCAGTAAAAGACAAACAGCCAGCAATGGCTATTACTGATCTGGCGAACTTGTTCGCCATGGTGAAATTTTATAAATCCGCACGCGGCAAAGGTATGAAGCCTATCGCCGGTTGCGATGTCTGGGTCAGCAATGATGTCGATCGTGACAAGCCATCCCGGTTGCTGTTGCTGGTCAAGAACAAGCTTGGTTATTTGCAGTTGTGTGAATTGCTGGCGCAGGCCTGGCTGACGAACCAGCACAAAGGCCGGGCGGAAATCCGTTATGAATGGTTGCAGAGTATTTTTGAAGAAGGCAAGGGTGGTGGCCTGATCGCCATCTCTGGCGCGCATTTTGGTGATGTCGGTGTTGCCATTGATAATGGCAATCTTGAACTGGCAGAACAAAACGCCAGGCGCTGGGCCAGTATTTTCCCGAATCATTTTTATATAGAAATACAAAGAGCAGGCCAGGCAAACGTGGACAACCATGTGCGTACTGCCGTGGCGCTGGCTGGCAGACTCAAGTTGCCAGTGGTGGCGACCCATCCCGTGCAATTTATCAGCAAGGACGATTATACCGCCCATGAAGCGCGTGTCTGTATTGCCGAAGGCGATATGCTGGCCAATGGCCGTCGTGTACGCAGGTTCAATGAGCAGCAATGCTTCAAGACCCAGGCTGAGATGGCAGAGTTGTTTGCTGACTTGCCAGCAGCCTTGCGTAATTCAGTTGAAATCGCCAAGCGCTGTAACCTGGTACTGGAACTGGGTAAACCGAAGCTCCCAGATTTCCCTACGCCTGAGGGCATGACCATTAATGACTTTTTGGAGCATGAATCCAGGCGCGGTCTTGAGTTTCGCCTCAATCAAATTTTCCCGAATGAAGAAAAGCGCGAGAAAGAGCGCGCCCGTTATGAGGCACGATTGAAGTTTGAAACCGACACCATCATCAAGATGGGCTTCCCAGGTTACTTCCTCATCGTTGCTGACTTTATCCAGTGGGCAAAAAACAATGGCGTGCCGGTAGGGCCGGGCCGTGGTTCTGGTGCTGGTTCTCTGGTTGCATATTCTTTATTGATTACTGATCTTGATCCTTTGCAGTACAACCTGCTGTTCGAACGTTTTCTGAATCCAGAGAGGGTATCCATGCCCGACTTTGATATTGACTTTTGCCAGGAAGGCCGTGACCGCGTTATTCAATACGTGAAAGACCGTTATGGCAAAGAAGCGGTGTCGCAGATTGCCACCTTCGGTACTATGGCTGCCAAAGGGGCGATACGTGACGTTGGCCGGGTGCTGGATTTCGGCTATATGTTTTGCGATGGCGTCTCCAAACTGATTCCGTTCAAACCAGGCAAACAAGTCACGATCGCCGAGGCAATTGTTGAAGAGCCCTTGCTGGCTGAGCGCCAGGAAAACGAAGAAGAAGTCAAAACCCTGCTCGACCTCGCGCAACAGGTAGAAGGTATCACCCGTAATATCGGTATGCATGCCGGTGGTGTATTGATTGCACCAGGCAAGCTCACAGATTTTTGCCCGCTGTACACTCAGGGCGGCGATTCTGGCGTAGTCTCACAATATGATAAAGACGATGTCGAGGCCGTGGGCCTGGTCAAGTTCGACTTTTTGGGCTTGACCACATTGACCATCCTCGATAGAGCAGTGCGCTATATCAAGATGATGGACCCGGCCATGGCAGATTTTGATCTGGCCAAATTGCCGCTGGATGACAGGCCATCTTATGAATTGCTGACCAAGGCCAAGACCGTGGCCGTGTTCCAGCTGGAAAGCCGCGGCATGCAAGGCATGCTGAAAGATGCGCGTCCTGACCGTTTTGAAGACATTATCGCGCTGGTGGCTTTGTACCGCCCGGGTCCTATGGACCTGATCCCGGATTTCTGCAAACGTAAACACGGTGAACGTTTCGATTATCCTGACCCACGTACCGAAGGTATTTTGTCTGAAACCTACGGCATCATGGTGTATCAGGAACAGGTTATGCAAATGGCCCAGGTGGTCGGTGGTTACTCACTCGGCGGTGCGGATTTGTTGCGCCGTGCCATGGGTAAGAAAAAAGCAGAAGAAATGGCCGAACATCGCCAGATTTTCCGCGATGGTGCAGCCAAGGATGGCTTGCCGCAAGAAAAAGCCGACGAGATTTTCGATTTGATGGAAAAATTCGCGGGCTATGGTTTTAATAAATCCCATGCTGCTGCGTATGCCTTGCTGTCTTATCACACTGCTTATCTGAAGGCGCATCATGCTGCTGCCTTCATGGCAGCCAATATGTCGCTGGCCATGGATGATACTGACAAGGTCAAGATCCTGGTCGAAGATGCGATCGATATCTGCAAGCTCAAAATGCTGCCGCCAGATATCAATCAAAGTGAATACCGCTTCATGCCCGTTGCCGAAGCTGGTAAAAAATCCAGCCAGATACGCTATGGCATGGGTGCTGTCAAAGGTTCCGGCCAGAATGCGATAGAAAGCATTATCACGGCGAGGAAAGAAGGCGGACCATTTAAGGATTTGTTCGATTTCTGCAAACGTGTTGATAAACGCCAGGTTAATCGCCGCACGGTAGAGTCACTGATACGTGCCGGTGCCATGGATTGCCTGGGCAAAGACCGTGGCGTCTTGCTGGCCACCGTCGATTTTGCGCTGGAAGCAGCGATGCAGGCAGAAGCTGCAGCAAACCAGGTCAGCCTGTTTGGCGATGACGACGATTTGATTGCACCACCAGATTATCTGGATGTAGCAGTCTGGACAGACAAGAAACGCCTGACGGAAGAAAAACTGGCGCTGGGCTTTTACTTGTCCGGCCATCTGTTTGATTCGTATGCGCCAGAAGTACGCCAGTTCATCAAAACTACCCTGGCCAAGCTGGAACCTTCACGCGACTTGCGCCTGATTTGCGGCATCATCACTGGTGTGCGTACGCAGATGACACAGCGCGGCAAATTGCTCATCGTCAGCCTTGATGACGGCACTGCCGTGGTCGAGGTAACGGTGTATAGCGAGATCATGGAAGAATTCAAATCCCTGTTCAAGGAAGATGAATTCCTGGCTGTGCTGGGCAAAGTGTCGGAAGACAGGTTCTCTGGCGGCTTGCGTATCTCGGCTGAAAAAGTCATGGACATAGGCCGCGCCCGCGTACAGTTCTCGCAAGGTTTGCGCCTGACTTTGACATCGACAGCAGATACCAAAAAACTGCAAGAGCTGCTGAAGCCACATTTGAACGCCGATGGTTGCCCGGTATTGATACGCTATCAAAACGCCAATGCCAGTGCAGAAATGTATCTGTCCGACCAGTGGCGGGTGAACCCGGACGATGTCTTGCGGCAGAACCTGGGTGAATGGCTATCCATGAAAAACGTCAAAATTGAATACGCCTGATTCCATGGATACCAGTAGTGTCTTGCCAGCGGGTGGTGGCTCATCGCAAATGAAGCTGCAAGTGGAGAGGCAGACAGAGCCGCAAACCGGCTGGCGTCAGTCCTTGCCGCATCAGATATTGACAGGCTTGCCGCTGACCTTGTTTTTCCCTGTTGGTGTCATGTATGCCGGCGTGCTGCTGTTTTATATCAGTTTGCTGGTATCGGGTGGCTACCTGGAGAAGATGCACAGGATCAGGCAAAGTGCGATGTTGCTGCCGATACTTGGCCTGAGCCTGGTCAGTATCGTGCTGGCGGCGATGCAGGATATACCGCCAGAAATAAGCAAGGAATTTTGGCCCGGGCTTGTGCATTACCAGACGTATTTGTTTCTACTGCCTTTCCTGACCGTGGCTGCCGGCGTTTGGCAAAGGCGGGCGATGTATGTTTTCTTTGCTGGCGCAGTGCTGGCGGCAACCCTGTTTGTGGCAAATTTTTTCCATCTCTTGCCTGTCAATACTGTATTTCGCAGCTATGTGATTTATGAGGGAAATAAATCCATCTTGCTGGGCATATTGATGGCGATTGCTGCCACCTGGATGTTGCATGATTTGCGTAGTCACCGTAACCATCTGGTCTGGCGCGTGCTGGCAATCGTATATGTGGCAGCAGCCCTGGTCTTGCTGGCAAAAACCAGAACGGCCAGTCTGCTGTTTTTTATCCTGTGTGGTGTGCTGATCTTGCGCCAGATAGGCTGGTCATGGCGGGTAGTGGCTGTGCCTTTGATCTTGCTGGCAGCACTTGGCGGCGGCTGGAAATATGCATTGAGCCTGCCACCACCGGCGGCTTGTGAAGTGCGATTGGTGCAAGCCGGGCCATGGGAAATTTTTAAATTGCGCAGCCTGTGTACTGTGCATCAACTGCATGATTTTTCCCAGGGACGTAAAGTCAATGACGATGGCATGCGTCTGGAACTTTACAAGATTACCAGCGAGATCATTGCCGAGAAACCCCTGGCAGGTCATGGTATTGCTACCTGGATGTATCTTTACCAGAACAAAGCCAGGGGCCTCATCAGTTCTACCATGACGACGCCACACAATGATTATTTGTTGTACCTGACAGAAGTGGGTGTCATCGGTTTGTTGGCCCTGCTGGCGATCTGGGCGACCCAATACTGGGTGGCTTACCGAATGGCCGTACATGAAAACCCCAATACCAGGGAAATGGCTATGCCCTTGCTGATGCTGACTATCGCCATGATGCTGGGTGGCATGTTCAATGCGATCTTGCGTGATGCTGTGTTTGGCATGGCTTTCATGATCCTGCTGGCGATACCGCTGGCTGGCATGCGTAATAAAAACTAGTCGCGCCGCAGATAGATTATTTATGCGCAAGCCTGATTGATTAATTGATTGAGCGGCTTGTGCCAAGACAGGATATGAATTTCATACTATGAGTTTGATCAATAAAGAAACCATCGATGTGTTCCGCCGCTTGTGGCAGTCCATCGCGCCTTATCGCTCCCGCGTGTGGTGGGCCTTGCTGACCATGCTGGGCACGGCTTCGACGGAAGTCATGTTCCCCAAGGTGCTGGGCTACATTCTCGATCACGGTTTTAATGCCGATGCGAAAAAGCTTGCCCTGTGGATGGTGCCAACGGCCATTATTGCCATCTTTTTGTTTCGCGGCATTTGCACGTTTACTACCAGTTATCTGATGACCTGGATTTCGACCAGGTTATTGAATCAACTACGCGCCAAGGTGTTTGACCGCATCCTGAATGTGCCCATCAGCTTTTACCAGAGTGAATCAAGTGGCCGCATCATCAACACCATCATGTTTGAGGCGCAGCAAATCGTCGAGATGCTCAAGGTCTCGATGACCACGCTGTTCCGCGATTCATTGACGGTGATGGTCTTGCTGGCTGCCTTGTTGTGGCGTAACTGGCAGTTGACCATCATTGCTCTCATCATGATGCCGGTCATGGCTTTTCTGGTACGTGGTGTCAGCAAGCGCTTGCGCAAACTCAATCAAAGCCAGCTCGATGTCAGCAATGAACTGACCCAGGTCATAGAAGAAGCAACGCGTGCCAGCCAGGTCATACGTATTTTTGGTGGACAGAAATATGAGCAGGAAAGATTCGAAGCCAAGAATGAAAAATTGCGTGGCTATGCCATGCGTACCACCATTGCCGTGGCATCAACGACGCCATTGACACAACTGGCGGCGGCGATTGCAGTGGCGGTGGTTATCATGTTCGCCGTGTCGCAGGCAGCGCAAGATTCGACTACGGCAGGCCGCTTCATAGAATTTGTCAGTCTCATGATGCTGTTGCTGACACCTTTGAAACGGCTGGCAGACTTGAACGGCCCCATGCAGCGCGGTATGGCTGCGGCAGAGTCGGTATTTGCTCTCATCGATACCTTGCCAGAAAACGATAGTGGCAAAGCCCTGCCAGCCCGCGCGCAAGGCAAGCTGGAATTTGTACACACCAGTTTCTCTTATCCTGGTCAGGAGCAGGAAGCTCTGAAAGATATCAACCTCAGCATTGCACCGGGCGAGAACATCGCCCTGGTCGGCATGTCTGGCGGCGGCAAGACTTCGCTGGTGAATCTGGTGCCACGCTTTTACACGCCGGATTCTGGCGATATCCTGCTCGATGGTATTTCATTGCATGACATTTCCTTGACTAGCCTGCGCGAACAAATTGCCATGGTCAGCCAGAATGTCGTTTTGTTTGATGACACCCTGGTGTCGAATATTGCTTATGGCGATGCCAACCCAGACCCAGCACGCGTAGCAGCGGCAGTGCAGGCCGCACACCTGACCGATGTCGTGCGCGATTTGCCCGACGGCTTGAATACGGTAATAGGCGATAACGGCATGCGCCTGTCCGGTGGTCAGCGACAGCGGCTGGCGATTGCCCGCGCCATTTATAAGAATGCACCTATCCTCATTCTGGATGAAGCTACCTCTGCACTCGACAGCGAGTCTGAACGTGCTGTACAGGCCGCACTGGACGAACTGATGCTGGGCCGTACCACGCTGGTCATCGCCCATCGCCTGTCAACGATTGAACGCGCCAGCCGCATTGCGGTACTGGTCGATGGCAAAATCATCGAGATGGGTACCCACGCAGAATTGCTGGATAATGGTGGCACTTATGCCAACCTGCATCGCCTGCAGTTTGCTGCTTGATTGATAAAGGAGAAACCATGACTACCGCGATTTCCCGTTTCCCTGTTCCAGAAATAAAAGACTTGCCTGACGACATACGCGAGAAAGTATTGGCCGTGCAGGAAAAAGCTGGTTTCGTACCAAACGTATTCCTGACCCTGGCGCACAGGCCAGATGAATTCCGCGCCTTCTTTGCCTATCACGATGCCCTGATGCTAAAAACCACCGGCAACCTGAACAAGGCAGAGCGTGAAATGATAGTCACCGCCACCAGTGCGAAAAACAATTGCCTGTATTGCGTGGTCGCTCATGGTGCCATCCTGCGCATCTATGCCAAGAATACTCTCGTGGCTGACCAAGTCGCTGTCAATCATTTGAAGGCAGACATCACCCCACGTCAAAGTGTCATGCTGGATTTTGCGATCAAGGTTTGCCTGGATTCGCAAAGCGTCAATGATGCTGACTACGCCTTGTTGCACAGCCATGGTTTTGATGATGAAGATATCTGGGACATCGCTGCTATTACCGCATTCTTTGGTTTGTCGAACCGCATGGCAAATGTGATTTCCATGCGCCCGAATGATGAGTTCTTCCTCATGGGGCGCACGCCAAGATGAGTGTCGTTGTGCAAAGTGCTGTAAGCCGTATTCTTGTCATTGCACCCAACTGGATAGGCGATGCCGTCATGGCTCAGCCTTTGCTGCAATTGCTGAAGCGCGACCACCCGCAAGCTGCGATCGATGTGCTGGCACCCGCCTGGGTAGCACCGGTTTTGCGCGCCATGGTGGAAGTGGATACCGTACTGGAAACACCTTTCAAACATGGCTCACTGCAATTGCGTGAGCGTTGGCGTTATGCAAAAATCTTGCGTCAGCGTGGCTATGCAGCCGCCTATGTGTTGCCGAATACCCTCAAATTTGCACTGCTGCCCTGGATGGCAGGCATCAAAAAGCGGGTAGGCTACAAGGGGGAAAGCCGCTACGGCCTTATCAATGTCATGCATCATGACAGCAAGCCCGTACCACGCGCCATGGTGGCATTTTATGCAGCGCTGGCTAGTAAGCCAGTAACTGAGCTTGCACAGAGTTTCCCCAAACCGCGCTTGCAAATTACACCTGTGCAGATAGATAC
This sequence comes from Undibacterium sp. Tian12W, assembly GCF_049339405.1. Classification (NCBI taxonomy): domain Bacteria; kingdom Pseudomonadati; phylum Pseudomonadota; class Betaproteobacteria; order Burkholderiales; family Oxalobacteraceae; genus Undibacterium; species Undibacterium sp. Tian12W. The sequence continues at coordinate 3,887 of NZ_JBMPPK010000036.1, read as the reverse complement.
AGTCTTGCAGGAGATGGGTTTGTCAGCAAAACAGCCTTTGATCTGTTTTGCTCCGGGTGCCGAATTTGGTAATGCCAAGCGCTGGCCTGTCAGCCATTTTGCAGAACTGGCGAAGACCATTCTGCAAGCACATTCTGATGCGCAAATTGTCTTGCTGGGTTCACCCAAGGATGTTGAAGTTTGCCAGCAGATACAGGCAGCTAGTCCTGCAATTCATCAGTTCGCTGGCAAGACCAGGCTTGATCAGGCACTGGCACTGATAGCAGCAAGCGATGCCATGGTGTCAAATGATTCTGGCTTGTTGCACATTGCCTCTGCATTCAACAGACCTGTCATTGCTATCTATGGTCCAACCGATCCTGATCATGCACCGCCATTTTCTGATATCGCGCACTCGTTGTCGCTACGTCTTGCTTGTGCCCCTTGCAAGCAAAGAGAATGTCCTCTTGGCCATCACGACTGCATGAACAAACTCGATAGCCAGATGGTGTGGCAGCCCTTGCAGCCTATCCTTGCAGCATCAGCCGTGGCCTGATTCATTTCCTCGGTATATTGACCGCAGGCAGTGAGCCATCTTGCTGCCCTTTCCTGATGGCTTTATTGATTCGCTCAATGATGCCCTTGTCCTCGGATGCCAGGATCGCAAAGTGGATGTAATCCACAAACAGATAATGGTCCAACACTTTGAATGTTACGCCAGGTGGCATAGGCGTGTCTGGTGCAATGTCTGGCATGCTCTTGTTCAGCATGGCTTCAACCTTGCGCGGGTCGGGATCATGGTGGCTGAACAGCATGACGTCAGTGCGCTTGCTGAGTAGTTTTTTCAGACGCGAGGGCAGGGAATACACATCATCTTCTATTACCAGCAATTCAGCTTTTGCCTTGTCAAATTCATCGCCATAGGTGGAGCCACGTATCATGCTGACGGTCTTGCCCTGCAAGTCAGCAATTTTGGAGAACGGAAAAGTCTGGTCACTTCTGACCACCAGCCAGATAAAAGTGCCAAAAGCCGGGATAGAAAAATGCAGGGTTTGCGCCCGCTCCTTCGTCTTGGACAAACCAAAAGCCAGGCCTTCACCTTCATTCAGGTTTTGCAGCAAACGGGCCCAGGGATAACGCCGATACTCAAACTGCAACTGCAATTCTTTTTCAACATAGGCTACACATTGCTGAAAGACAGGATTAAACGGGATTTGCGGTGTGTTGGTGGCATTTGACTCTACAATCAAAAAGACTTGCTTGCGCAATTGCGCTGCCCAGACAGAAGTTGAAAACAGCAAGGGAAGAGCGCTTAATAGATATCTTCTGAGTTGATGTGATTTTTTTAATATCATCGTTGTGATTTCCCCGCAATTTAACTGTGCATAGTGATCAACAATCGCTATATCAAAAAATATTCTACTCCTTATGATCTTTGAATAAGTTCGAGATACTGTTAATTAAACTTACTTCCATCGCCTGAAGCTGATGCAAACACCGTGTGGCGTACAAAAAATCTGAGGTATGTTTGGCCATGAAGGGCTCCGGGGGCAAGAGCCTTCATGCAGGTAAGAGAACTTGAGTGATGATTTTGGTGCTAACTAAACAAGATACTCACTCTATTTTTGTCGGTTGCGCAGACCTTTTCTTAATGATTTCTATCCTGGCTTTCAGGCTACGCAATTCTTTCAGCGATTTGGCCGCTTTGGGAGACAGGTTTTCCGAGTCTTTCACGATATCCAGTAACACATCAGTGATCTGACCTAATTGAGTGCCGTATGATGCAAGCTGAAATGCCTGCGCTTCTATTCCTGCATCCCCAGAAACAGGAGGAATCATATTGTAGAACCATGTTGTATTCGGCTCTATGCTTTGCGCAACACTGCCACTCCAGGGAAAATGAACCTGTGGTGACCAAACCCATAACCATGGATACATGATAGCTCCTTGTTTGATGAAAAATTTCAATAAACAGTCACTGGCTGCATAAGGTAAGAATGTCGCTTATTACCAGCACACTCCACTAACATAACTTAGATCTTGGAAGAAGTGAATAAATTGCTATTAATTTCATCGATTGAGCTTAGGTAAGGGGCGTTTTGCCAACATAGATTCCAGCCACTGAATTTGTTGCAGATAGCTGATTTTGTCTCCAGCTATTCCTTTCATTCTTTCATTTGCACATGTAGTTTCAAACAAAAGACACAGTTTATTCTCTTGCCCACCATAACTGTTTTCGCCAAGCATGGCCTTGCGAAGAGCTTCCATAAAGTCTGCCGCCTGAAGCTCAGATGAGTAATACGCCACAAAATAATACGCCATGCCGCAATCATACGGCTCTTTGAAGTCGATTGATTTTTGTTCGACTTTTTCGCGCATGGTGCGGCTATCAGCAAATTTTGCACAATCGCTGGCCGATTTGAGTATTCTTTGTTTTGCCGTAACTTCGTCAATCAAACCAGAATTGTGCAATACGATTATTTTAAAAAAATCCGCTTGTCCTTCCACGATATAACGGGCCAGTGGCAATTTATACAGCCCGTCTCTCTGGAGTTTGTGCGCAAGTTCATGTGCAAAAGTAGATGCGATCAATTCATCCATGGTCAATAATTGCGCGGGCGTTGGATTGTCATAGCTCATTCGGATAATATTGAGCGAATCCCCGCCATAGCCCGAATAATTTCCCTGATTGCGTACGACAGCCGTTACCACACCTATATTATTTTGGGGATAGACTTTTAGTACATCCTGATAGAACTTCAGTATTTTTTCAAAGGCTGTTTGCAGTCTGGCCAAAGTCGGTGCAGGAATAGACTGGTCAAAATAACTGCTTCCTTGCACGACTGGAGTTTCTTCATTTGTGAAAAAAATTGCTTTTCCTCGCGCATCTTCCGAGCCCAGTCTCATGCTGCCCGAGTGCCATTTATCGCCCCATAAAATATGCCGGGCATTCACTTCAAAAACAACGTCCTTGCATTCACGGGCCGGGAAAAAAAAGGGGAGATAGATGTAGATACCTCCTCCCATACGTGCTGCCTTTAGATATTGCGCACCATCAGGTGCCTCCGAGTTCAAGGCTTTCAAGTAGGACGTATCAGACAGTTTGCGAATGCCCAGGGCTGGATTGAATACTTGTCCATTCCTACCCGTGCAGACAGGTTCGACTCCGTCAGTGCTCAGGTCGAATTGTACGTTTTCTTCTTTTGCCTCCGATATACTGACTACTTGCGATGCATGGGCAAGCATAGGGAGTAGGGCCAGACACAGTGCAAATAGCCCAGGAACACAAGCACTGCATTGGGTAAGAAACAATTTGGAGAGCGAAATCATATTCACACAAGTTAAGGTTTATTCTTTTGTCTTTTATAGACTCGTAATTCATTGCTGATTGGAGTTTAGTCTGTCAATGGTCGTTTGGCCCATTCTGGCGCTTCGCACGGGTCGGGTTTGTTGCCGTTGAGGTCGACTAAAACCTGCACAGTCTGATCATCGCGCTGCCAGTGCAATTTTCCATTGGCAGTAAATACCAAGCGATTATTTTGGTCGCGGCCTGACCATTCTGCACCTGCGACCTCATTACTGGACGACTTTCGTTCTGCACCACCGTTGTAAACCTCCAGTCCGTGCGGAATATGGTCGGGGTGAGCTTGGCCCATAGAACACGAAGATAGAGAGATTATGCGGTTCGCTATAAAATAGCCTCCGCCACCCCAAGTGCCACCCTCGGGCCATAGCCCTAGCGCATGTAACCAGGGCAGGCGACTGACCGCCGTCCAGGATGAAATTAAATTACCTCCGGCAAAGCCGGAGGTTTATTGCTGGGGCGCCTCAAAGGCGCTGGTAACCCTTGAGCCGCCTAAAGGCGGCTACAGTCCCAATTTCATTTGGTCGTAACGCTCATCTTCCTG
>NZ_JBMPPK010000035.1:0-34739 GCF_049339405.1 Undibacterium sp. Tian12W | reverse complement strand
GCATAGCGTTCAAAGCCACCTTCGGCAAATGTTGTCTGTCTCATGGTATTTATGATTCAATGGAAAATAAGCTTATATTACCGTTTCTGAATCATTGCTCGGGGACTTAATCAGAGATTCCCTAAGTCATTGTGTTAAAACTTTCACATTGATCTCAATTAATTAGACGAGGGCTTTGCGTGCATATTTTCATAAAAGTAGCCACTGCTGCGTATTCTCATAAATGTAGCCATGATTTCTTACGGCAAAGTAGCCAGCGATTCTCATTTCAAAATAGCCCCCAATTGGCACCATAAATTAGCCGCTCATTCTCATTTCAAAATAGCCACTGTTTCGCATGCAAAGTAGCCACCGACATTTATCGGATCGATTTAGCCTATAAGCTCAACAATGAATAGCCAAATTAAGATCATTTATGACAAAGGGCTCCATTCTGGTACATCTCAATTTTCCTTGCTTTTGCTAGTCGTGGACATCGATACGGTTAAGGATTTCACGCAAATCTTCCTTTGTAAGCACAAGCTGACAAATCTTCTTTTCCTGCTCGCCGCTGTTCAATGTCATCACGTCTACGAATATAAAAGACGCGCCCCCAACCATCTGAGCAGACTGTGGAAATTGGAGCCACCTAGTTGAAACTTGGCACTCTGCGCGGTGTTCCATAATGGTAGCCAGTCGAACACGTTCACTGCGTGTTGGATCGCCTTTGTTCGTCATATTTTTCCTTTATCAAGACTTACGTTCATCTACAATTCGAAGGAGGTGCGACGCTAGCATTACCATCTCTTGAGCGTCCTGCATATCCCTAATTGTGACGGTTCGGTGAGAATGGGGATTTTTGTATGACCCAATCGCTCCAGCAAATAGATTTGCAAGTGCAACCTGCTCGGACGCCGGCACGGACTGATCCGTGAGCGCTCCGGATTGGCCAAATGCGTTGTGCATAAGCTTAACGCCGATATCCTCCGCTGCAAGACCCGCAGCCTCTCTTACTGCCTCCTCGACGGCTTTGAATGCTCGAAAGACAGCTGTCGGGAAATCTCCTCTCGCTAAGTCAGACCAAACCTGGTCGGCAATAATTGGATGCAAGAGATTTTTCGGGAACGCTGCAGCGGCTTGATAGTTTTTAAATTTAGCTCGATCTCCCAATGCCGCACCACGTCGAGTTATAAATTTCCAACCATTTCCTCCATTTGTGTCCGCTTCCGGTGCCACAAGTACTTGGGACTCAAGCCAAACAAGAGCCTCTTGGACGGCGCGCTCGACTTTATATTTGATCTGAATATCTACGGCTGGTGTACTAGTGCCGTTCGCATTGATAAAAGAACTTGGGTGAAAATGGCCGTTCTGACTATTTTCACATGCGAGCACGAGGAGAGAATAGGCAAGATCCTCAATCGTCATTTCGAGAATGACAGGGGAATCCAGTAGATGAAAAATCGTCCGCATATTATCTTTTAACGTTAGTTTTGTTAGTCGATTGCTTGCGAAGCCTGTGCGTTCAACCTCTCGGTAAGACCAGTTGTTTTTTGCAATCATTCATTACAGCGACGAACAGGGGGTGGTTGTTGTCGGCGTATCTAGTCAACGCTTTTACATGAGAGGACAGTAATCACTTACGGTTGCTTGTTTATTGCCTCAATCATTCGTTTGTGTTGTTCAAAATCCATACTATTTTTCTACAATTACAATATACATTACTGCCGTTTTAATTGAGATGAGAGGATGCGCAATAAATTTGAAATTACGTAGAAATATCAACGAAAAAATTAATTGCCGCAATTGCGTAGACACTCCTTTCATAAAAAAAATGACAGTTTTTACACTGGCGTCTTTTCAAGCCGAAACCAAAGAAAATAGTTTTGTCTTTTGATCGAATAGCTCAGCAATTGAAAATTAGTAAATTTATATGTTTCCACACTTCCACAATTCACCTACTGGTTTTGGAATTGGCCTAGCTTCCTGTATGGTAACAATAGGGCATTGATTTGGATTCGCATCAGTCACCGTACTAGGACAAAGGATGAAGCGCTCTGACGCTGAAAAAGGGCTATATCCACAAAGATAAATGTTGCCTTTCAACTCTTTCACTTGATTCACTAGCGCATTTACATCCGACATAGCTTGCTCTGGTATCATTTTTTGAAAAGAAATTTTTTCAATAAAATACCATCTTGAATCCTTTGATGTTTCTCGGATACCTGTTGAATACATAGCAGAATATACAAAAGGTTTTGGCGCTAGTGCCATTAGCGCAAGAAGAAGTGGTCCAAAAGCAAAAAGAGCGTTTCTTATCATCTTATACTCTTTCATTAGCACATTTTTATTCGATTCTGTTGTAAGGAAAGCGACAAATAGAGAATAGAAAACTATCCAGAAGAGCATGATAAATATTTGAACGGATTCGCTTGCAGTCGAACTTGTGCCTAGTTTTGAAAGATCTTCTACTATAGGCACTAAAAATATCCAAAGAAAGATCGGGCCAAGCAAGGAAACAAGTAGGCCTATCCCATAGAGCGTCTTTACTGATAAGTCTAATTTGATCGCACCGTGTTGAAATACTGCGATGAATGGGATAAGAATTACTGCGATGGATATTGAATAAGTGGGGGCACCAAGAACTGAGAGTGCTAATAGTGAAGCTTGATATGCTATATTGAGATTGCATATATTTCTGAAAGAAAAATATTCTTCGGCATTCGATTTTCCTATTGCTCGCTTGAAACTCCAAATTAGCCACGGGTTTAGTGCTAATAACAGTGTTAATGTTAATAAAAATAATCCAAAAGCCAATATCACTGCAACTAGTCCACTTTGCAAACCAAGAGTCGAGTTAAAAAAATGCTTGAACCCTATGCTATTCAAATAGTAATAAACGAGAATTGCTCCTGGAAGGATTGATACAGCCCCTGCTTTAATAATGAAATCAAGAACAGTTGTTGCGGGCTGAATAACTGACGTGATAACGCCAGAGTCTGATATTTTTCTTGCGTTGTGTCTTAGGGATGTTTTTTTCATAAACAATTTTAAAAAATTTTGACTCTTTGTAGCTATTTTTCAATTGGATGAAAAAAGAATTAAATAGAAATCCTCATTTCAAATGTAGCCATCATTGCTTGTCTAATCCAGCCACCTACATTTCTTTCTGGCTTAAAGACACTCGTAGTCGTGCTAAGCAGTTAGCCTTAATCAAGCCCATTGGCCGCGTCAATCTTCTATCTCATTCATAGCAAAGTTCTTCGCTTGTCACGGCGCTTTGACGATGCCCTGACCGAAATCCACTTCGTTAAGATCCTCTACGAACATGTCCTTATTTGCATGGGCGAGCAGCATGGCCGCCACATTTTTTGCATTTGGTTTCTTTCCAGAGCTTCGAAGTGACTCCCACCAAAGCGCAGCGATCCCCGCGACATGGGGGCACGCCATGCTTGTTCCGCTGATGGAGTGTAAGCCACCTCCGGGCCATGCTGATGTGATATCAACGCCTGGAGCGGCAACGGACGAACGGCTATTAGAAAAATTTGCAACAGCATAGTTTTCGCCTGCGCGCCTGATGGCCGCGACTGAAATGACATCATCAGCCGCAGCAGGCAGCGATGCGGCGATTCTATATTCATGGTTTATATCGCGACGACTTTCATTGCCCGCTGCTGCTATTACCAATGGAGATACACCAAAAGCTGACTGGGCTTTTAACACCCCCATGATTGCGTCGAACATGCGCAAATTACCTCTGTATGCCTCTAGCGCTGTAGACGTCGCAAGATCTAATGGCCAACCGTCCGTAGTCAAGCGGACCACCATCCCAGGAAAATCGAAACCGAGTGACATTGAAATTATGTTTGCCTTCTCGTGCATTGCCCAGTTGAGCGCTTCAAAGACCATCTCTGATTGCCCTGAGCCATCGTCCCCAAGAACTTTGCCAATAAGCGCTCGTTGAATTCCACGGGCCACCCCGATGCGTCGCCCACCAATATCGCGGCCCATAATAGTTCCTGCGCAATGTGTTCCATGTCCTTGACGGTCGCCATTGCCATGGCCGCTAAAGTCTTTCTCAACTAAATCAACACCTGTAAAGGCAGGATGAGTTCGGTCAATACCAGTGTCTAGAATCGCCACGATCACACCTGCACCCGTATAACGGCACTGATCTGCCATCACTGCCGAAATACCCCAGTTAGCTGCCGGCTCTGCAATTTGGGAGCTCAGCGGTTGAATAAGACGGGTTGGCATCGTTGGCGTCATCAATTGGACTTGAGGGTCAGCAATCAATTCGGCGACAGCGTTATCGGGAATTCTTTCAACAGAAAGAGTTGGCACTCCGCTGCTTGTTCGTAATAATTCGGCACCAATATCGCGGGTGTTTGCTAGACGAGCCACTTCGTGCCTGAGAATAACGTAATTTTTCATTGTCAAACTCTCGTTCTTATAGCAGCTTCATTTCTGCGAGTTTCCGATAGTGCGCACCCAATGCAGTTAATCTGCAGCCTTTTGAATTGATTGCGGCGTAGTACATGTGTTCGGCTTCCACTGGAATCACAAGCCCGTAACGATTGCATTTCTGCAGCTCTTTGAAAATGCGCACGTTGTCTTCGTTAACCGGAATGCTTCTGTATTCCGGAGGAACATTTTGACGGTCAGGCTCGTAGGAAGGGTCGAGAGAATAGACTTGTGCACGATCAGGAAAGTACGTCGGAAGGCGACGCAGCACGTCAAGCGGAATCTTGGGCTCAACTTGCCGAAGCGTCACGAAATTTTGAACATTTGCCTTGTAAATCGGTCGTTGTTCCCAAGGTCCGAGTGTTTGATCTACATGAGAGTAAAGCGACGCTGGAGTAATGTTACCTCGGATGTCTGAGCATCCACCGGCGAGACCGTCCAGAAGAATGGCGGTGAAAATACCGTGTCTCTCACCGTCCTCCGCTACGCCATCGCGATGGCTAGCAGTCAAGATGGTTACGCCAGTACCTATGACGGCTGGCGAGCCAGCAGTTAAGCCAGCCACTTCTCCCGCATAACCAGAGTGACAGCAGTCCAAAATAATGACGCTTGACTTGATCTTTGGGTACGCATGATTTGCGAGACCAAGAATTTCGGATAGAGACATGCCCCACGCACCTCTTTTACCATCGCTGCTAACAATATAGCCCGCGTTTGTCTCAGGATTGATGATGCCGTGACCAGCAAAATAGAGCAATGCCGTATCCGCATCGCCGTTTTTGAAGAGATCGGAAATTGCTTTCTCAAGTGCAGCACTATCAACGTCAGTGTCGTTACTCGTCATCGTTACCACGGAAAAATTGGGGGATCCATCTCCATTGGATGCAAGCGACTGCGAAATCGCTAATGCATCGTTTACGCAACCACGCAACGGACTGGTCGGATAATTATCTATGCCGATGACGAGTGCTTTTTTCATTAGCGACTTCCTCCCACGAGCTTTTTCAGGTTGTCCCAAGTCCAGGTGTAGATCTTGTCAGCGTCGCTGGCAGATTTAGGTTTTTTACAAGTCTTTTCTGCATAGCCCTTAAGCAAAAAATATGGCACACCTTCTTCTGTCGCAATCTTTAGTTCTGCGCTGACTCCTGTTGCAGTGTCTGTGTGTTCACCACAGATCACGCAAACAATGTCAACCGATTTGATGCGGGTTCGGGCCTTTGCTTTCCAATCATCATCAATATGTTCTTTGATTGACCAGTCAGCCAAATAAAACGGGCTGTCTTCATTCTTTGCTTGTCCGACCAAGAACGTTTTGAGCGTTTCATCATGGTCGTAGTCGAAACTGATAAAGACCTTCGTTTTGGACATTGCTTTCTCCTGGTTATAAAAACTACGCTTCGTTAATGATGCATGCCTGTGTGCAAATGGGTACCTATAAAGCTATTTTTGTTATTGACCAAGACTTCCACGTAACACCCTATAGAACTCTTTGGTCGAGCGGCTCCGCGCAGTAGCTTCTGCAACAAAGCCCCGCTTTGTTTCGAACTCTTTAGCTGCGGTCTTGGAAGCTGTGGCATATAGATCAAGGTCTGAGGTGGAACGTAGATAAGGCCACTTTCGGAGATATTCCGGAATGGAAGCGTACCCACCAGCATATGTGGCAAGCGGAAAATCTTTTTCCGTTGCAATGCCAATCTCCCAGGGTACCCACCAGGAAGCCTGAGTAGCTTCAGAAACAACTGCTAAGAGTTGCGTGCACTTACCCAGCTCATCTTTTACATGATCTGCGAGCGCATCTCCGGTAGACGATACCGCAGGGTCAATGACGTCAAGATAGGTTGGAATACAGTGTGTCGTAAGAAGGCGATAGGAAAGACTGAGTGCTAGGTCAGAGTCAACTCGCTGGTGAGAGATAAAGATTTTCATTTTTTGTTAAGTAGGGGTGCCTACTATCTCCTGTTGGCTTAAATCTAATGTTATAGATTGTTGAATTATCAATAAGCGTAATTTCCCATTCCTGTAGCGATTTTGGTCGCCGACGGCGTGAATCGCAGTGCAGGGAAACTCAAGTAGTGTCGCTGTACCTTGCCAAGCATAAATGAAATGGTTTTTTATTACTTTGGCAAGACATTTCAAACTAAAAGTCCCAAGACAGGGCCATTACTCTAGCGAATTACCTGATCGACGATTTCAAAAAGGCACCTTCATTTCTATGCATTGGGATTTCATTTATTTAAAAAGTAACAATTTGTAAATATGAATTTATCATGCAATTATTAATAAATAAGCATAAGTAATTGATAATTTATGTTAATTTTCATTTTTACAACATCGCTCTATTATTTCTATTATATTTTTTCGTATTGCAATACCTGCGAGCAATATGACCAGTAATGTCATTGTGCTGACGCCCATCATTTAATGTCTATCAAGAAAACCCTGAAAAATTAGAACTCTCCTGATAATGCTGCTCGCGGCAATGTCCGTCTTGCAGTTGAATCCGATTTACCTGTCATCGAGAAGTGGCTCCCTAAGGAAAGAGATATCAACACACTTGCATCAAGTTGGCAGATTACAAAAGAGGTATTTCGAGAGGGAAATCTATATGTTTGGGCATCTGTGGAAAGTGACCTGCCACTTGCTTATTGCTGTGGAAAGTGACCTGCCACTTGCTTATTGCTGGGGAACTCTGAATTCCCATAGCAGCGTCTTGGAGGTTCAACCAGGATATCGTGGTCGTGGTATCGGTCGCGAAATGGTCGCGTTTATGCTAATGGTATCGGTAAAAAATCGTAACCCACTGCTTGAAATCCAATGCGCACCAGAGACATCAGCAGTCTTTTGGGAATCTATGGGTTTTACGACATATACAATCTGCTATAAGGTTTATGGTCGACGCGTGCTTGATATGCCACGACAACTGCCAGACGGCGATCCAATATCGGTCAAAATTTCTTTCTTCCCAAGTTATTTTTCGGGAGTACCTGGCGAGGAACCTTTGGCGGTTCAAAATTTACTTGCAGTAGAAATTCCAGGAACAAAAAGATTGATGCTCAGTCGTATAGTCGCGCACTACTACCAGCCAGATTAAAAATGGCTCAGGGTAGAACTGGTACTCAATGGTGAGCGTATTTATGATGATCTGGCAAAATGCGATCGTGCTAAAGACCTTGGGATACGTGTTTGCCAGCATGGTGTTGCGATCAGCGAAATAAAGCTTTCCTAAGTGTCTGGAGACAGGGAATTTTCACAGGCAAAGGTTGATCGGACTTGTATATGATCTACATAGGGTTGAGTGGGACTGCCCATTACCCTGGCATCGGTTTTATACAGAGTTTAGGAGGTTTATCGGATTTCCATAAACTACCTAAACTCTGTATATTTGTTTTCAATCCATATGTCCTTTAATCGCGGCAAACATCTCTGGATTCACGAGTTCGCTCAGTGGAATACCCAGTGCCTGGGAGAGAATGTCCATATTGTCTATCGATACATTTCGAATGCCCCGTTCGACTTCACTCACATAAGTCCGACTCAACTCAGAGCGTAGAGCCAATTCTTCTTGCGAGATGTCTTTTAGCCTGCGTGCGCGGCGCAGATTTTGGCCAAATACTTCTCGCATTGAAAGCTGTGTCTTAGATTTCTTCATAGCTGCAAGCATCTGATCCAGACAGATTTCAGTCCACCAACTATCAGGAACTTAAATGCAACTATGAGTGACATTTAGTCAAAGAAACGCTATATTTCGTGTTATCTGATTTTTTACCGGCAATCGACTTGTTTTCACTCCCACTTTGAAATGAAAAGACCTACCCAAAGCGATCTGAACTCCGCCGCCTCAACGAACACTCTGACGACCTTGTTTGGTAGCCTGTTCTTTTTGGCTGCTCTCGTAGCTGCATTTGGCTTAATGGTCGGAGAAGAAGCAAGATGGGACGATAAGGTAACGGCCTATTTGCTGATAGGCGGCTTCATTGCCTGGTTCATGTATCTTGTGCGAAGTGGAAGCAGCAGGATGAAATCATCTGTTGAGGAAGCCAATAAGGCCCATGGAAGCAATTTCCGACTGGATAAGGCATTTGGCTTCTCCAGTGGTACAGACCTGGTCATGTTCGACACAGAAGCCAAAAAGATCATGTTCAATAAATTTCGAGGCAAATGTGTGTGGGTCTTTGATTTCGCACAAGTTAGTAAGTGGACGATCTTGTGGAAAGAAGAAATCAAGGTGCAAGGCAATGCAGTCACCACAAAAACTAATAACTACCAGATCCAATTCTTTCTGAATGACTTGCAGACACCCTCTATCACTATGGGCGTCGGCAAATACTCAGCAGACGACTGGAGTCATAAAATTGGTTTAATCCTGTCCGGCCAGAAGCTGCCTGACCAGAAGTAAAAACAAAGCTCTTATATATGAATGAATACACGTTGGACACCCGTACATCGCCTGATCAGCATTTTCCTGATGACGCAACGCACCACTCGCTGGTAAGTGATCAGGGATCACTACATCGGGATATAGCTGATCAATCCGCTGCAGGCGCCTCTCTTGCAGATGCGGAGTTGTCGATGGTCATGAAACAGCACTTTAAACGGTATATCGACCTCTTATTGCTTGACGAGCGAAATCGGCTCCGAACTGCCATAAACAATGCCAAGAAAGATGGTCTCGATGATCTGCGTTCGCGCATGTCGGAGCGCCTGGAGTTCTTCAGACGCACTGTCAGATTGGGTCAGTTACTTGGGCTCGTTAGTTCTACCGAGGCCAAAGCGAATAACGCACAATTTGCCGATGAGCTGAAACCTCTGGCAGAGCGCTTAGCATGGCACAGTCAAATACTGACATCGCCAGATTCAATAGACTTTCGCACTAAACGCAAGATGCGATTGAAATATGCCTTCGCTGACTTGATGAGTTAATGGAAGGACAGCCACTATTCGGATTGCGTTAAAGTATCTCATCATCGCTTTCTTGAAAAGCCGCCAGATTCGCCCTGGCATCGTATAGAGCATGATGCTGAGGTAATGCATGCTTCTTATAAAACTCATATTTCAGAACTTCATCGATGTTGCTGGCTATAAGGCGCGGGCGACACCAAGCTGGAACTTGATAATAGATGGCATCCATGAACAAATCCCAATCGGTCTGGTAGTCGTAGCAAATCTCGATGTCCGTGTTCTCAGGGCGAACTGTAGATAGCCAGGCAAGGAGTTGCTCGCATAAGCTTTCTTTTGACATAGCTGCGCTGGGTATTTTTCCTAGCAGCGGGATGACTGCCTCACGCACAAAGGCGCTGCAGCTTGCATCAGGGTATGTAACCTCAGCGTAGAATTCCTCGCCTGCGTCACTCGCCAAGCCTATGCTGACCAGATGCAGATCGAGGAAATCGGTGAATTCTGTATCGATGAATATGCGTTTCATGAGTGATTAGTGAGCAGAAGTGAAATTTATTTTCAAACATCCGAGTTCAGCACTTAAAGTAAGATTTATTCCTATCCGTTATACAAAGAGGATTTTATTTACTGAAAGTGATCATGCGTATTTTGCCTTTATCAGATCTTCATCATGAGCTGTGGCGTGAAGCTGCTCCCATCATTGATCCTACCACCAGTCGCCCGGATGTGGTGATCTTGGCCGGAGATATTGACACTGGAAGGAAAGCGGTCGATTGGGCTGCCCAGACGTTTGCAGGTATTCCTGTGCTGTATGTGCACGGCAACCATGAATCCTATGGCAAACACCTGGAACACATGCAGGAAGATATCGAGGCTGCATGTGCAGCCGCTGGCAATGTTCATTTCTTAAACTGCAATGAACTCATTCTAGGCAATGTGCGGTTTCTAGGCGCAACCATGTGGACGGATTTTCGACTATTCGGAGATGGTGATCGGCAATTTGCCATGCGAGAAGCAGAAGCAGTCATGAACGACTACAAGCGCATTCGGCTAGCAAATGCCGGGTACCGCAAATTGCGATCGGCTGACACTGCCAAATTCCATTCACAGCATAAATCATGGTTGAAGCAAAAATTGACCGAGCCCTTCGCAGGACAGACCGTGGTTGTGACCCACATGGCTCCCTCGATGAAATCCGTCTCGGAGCGCTATGCCAATGAAATGGTGTCTGCGGCCTATGCATCTAATTTGGATGAGATCGCCTCACAGTCCGATCTCTGGATTCATGGGCATATGCATGAGTCGTTTGATTATCGCATCGGAAAATGCCGTGTGGTATGCAATCCTTGTGGCTATAAGACCCGGGCGGGCACACCTGAGAATGCTCACTTCGATCCACACCTGATTATTGAACTTCCAGAATAACTTTTCAAGAAAACACGATTTCGATATTTGATAGCGAGCATAGGAAGTTTTGCCATGACGAATAAAACGCAGAAACAGCTGATTGATGATTACCTCAAAGAGCCTACTAATCCTCCATTGGGAAAAGAAGATTCTTTCTGGGCTAATGTCGTACCTGTCGGTCGTGAATTTGGCAGTAAGGATTATGAGCGCTTAGTGGAGCATGACCATCTGGTGCGCACTGCCAGGACATTATCCGATCCTGCCTCTCTGGCCCTACGCGTATTCCTAGATGACGAACGTATCACGCCAGAAGGATGGGTACGTGTATGTTGGCCAAACGAGGCAATTGACCTGCTAGAAACTAATGCGGTAGCCGAAATCAGCTTGGACCATGATCTGGGCAATGATGAACGTGGCACTGGTTATGATGTAGTGGTGTGGATAGAGGAAGCTGTCGCATTGCATGGCTTCAAGCCGCCCAAGATGGCCGTGCACTCTGCCAATTCTTCTGCTAGAGAAAAGATGGAAGCGGGAATCCGGGTAATTGAAGGACTACTTTAAGTCTGGACTAAACTGGCTGAATTACGACCATTTCTTCAGTGATAGCAATCTCGGTTTTAAATGGGAGTCTCAATGTCACCAAAAATTAGCCTGGCGCATGGAGCAACTTCTCATTTATATATAAAAACATTTGAAGACGATAAAATTTATCTTGAACTGAGTAACGTACATTTTGAAGTTGGCCGTGATAAATATCAAATGACCGGAAACGCGATTGAAAGGGTGTTCATTTTGGTTAGGAGTTAGTAGCCGCATTAACGTGATAACTACTGGCAGAATCAACTTGAATTTGCACACATTGAGTGCCGTGTACGAAATAGGATTCATGGAGCACTCGCATTTTTCTTATCTTGCATATGCTAAAAATCTTTGTTGACACTGAATTTACCGACTTTATTGATACACATCTTATCAGTATTGGACTTGCGTCAGCGTCCGGCGAAGAATTTTATGCAGAGGTGCCGTATCCTGAACAGGTGTGCAGTCCCTTCGTCCGCATGGTGGTGATTCCAATGTTGGGCATGATGGCGAACGCCGCCTGCAGTGCGGAGGAGCTTCGAAGTCGTCTTCTGTCATGGTTGAATTTGGTCCGAACTCGCGGGGCAGACATTGAAATCTGTTTTGACTACCAAACCGACTGGGATTTATTCGCCGATGCCCTGGACTATCGGGTACCAAATTGGTGCCATCCACGGCTAGTAGCGAATGAAATCAACGAATTGCTGCGCTACGAATTCCACCAGAAGAACAGTCTGCCCGAGCATCACGCACTCTACGACGCGCAGGCAAATCGCTATGCTTTCCGAGAACGCCCTTCGACAGATTCATGATGAAGGAATTGCCAGGAATTTTTTGATATGAAGAACAAGCAAGTAGAGACACTGAGATTGGCAGCAAAGCGTCATCTTCGCAACCAAAACGCCGGGCACTTTGTCAATGGAGTCCGGTCTTATCATTGCTATGACCATCGTTCTGAAACCGATCTATCGTGGTGGGATGACTGTGCGTTTATATTGAACGACTACTTGGTCCACTTATCCTGGGTACATCCACGTATGGTCTTTCAGGACAGAATGAAAGATGAAGCACGTAGGCGTGTTGCTCACTTGGATTTGGATGACGGGGATATTGATGGTGCTACGCCTATCTATAAGAGTGTCGGAAAATCCCGCAAGAAAGTAGCATTCAGAGAGTGGAAGCCTACTGTCAATGACACATGGCGCGAATCGTTTGAGAAAGCATTGGCGGAACTCCATCAAATCGACGATTTCAACATTGAGCCCTATCTCAAAGTCAAATGGACAAGTCGTTCACGCTTTGTTGAGCTATGTGTTCCGATGGAAGTTCGCAGTGAAGATGACCTGGCTACCCTTGCCAATCTCGCCAAAAGATTACTGAAAAGAGAAGCCAGCCTGAATGACGAATTTCCTGGGTATGTTTATCGTCGTTTCGACTGGGAACAAGACATGTTGGTGAATGAAAAATCAGCGCATTCTGGAGCAATTCATCTAATTGCTGGAAGCTACTGATCTGACTATAAGAATTGGATAAGTGCTTAAGTCATTTGGCATGCTCTTTATAAGCCAACGGGCTAACGCACTCAGCGACATGAAACCTGTTGCATTTGTCGATGACTATCTGCCTTACTTCCGTGGTGTGCCAGACGATATACACATGGCACTCATTATCAGGGAACCTAATGGAACTCCAAATATCGGGGATGAACTGAAAAATGTATCTTCGTCACATTCTGACCTGCTGGAATTTGCGAAATGGTGGATACATCGTACACCGAACATAAAGTAGACTGTTTGCCTGGAACTTGAAGCCAAAAGGGAAATGGCCCACATCAGCGGGCCATTCCTGATCCAACGTCTTCAGGGATTGAAGCTTACACCCGCGAGTCCCAGAGCACACGATGGAACTATATATTACTAAGGGAAATTTGTTTCATGAGCACGGCAGCTGATACCTTTGCCATCGGGAACTATCCTTAGCTTCGGCTGATAGCATGGAATCGTCATCCCCATTATGCGATAACCGGAGAGGAGGCGTTCGATCTCTACGAGCGAAATTGGCGGTTTATTGATGAAAAAGTCCTGCTTCCACATGAGCGTGATTTGATTGATCGACTGACGCGTGAATACGGTCATGGTACCAATTCGCCCGATCCTGCTTCTCTTGCTCTGCGCGTATTCCTTGATGACGAACGTGCCACCCCAGAAGGTTGGGTACGCGTATACTGGCCGAACGAAGCCATTGACCTGCTGGAAACTAATGCGGTAGCCGAAATCAGCTTGGACCATGACTTGGGCAATGATCAACGTGGCACAGGCTATGATGTGGTTCTGTGGATAGAGGAAGCTGTCGCATTGCATGGCTTCAAGCCACCCAAGGTGGATGTGCACTCTGCCAATTCTTCTGCCAGGCAGAAAATGGAGGCTGGCATCCAAGCTATTGAGCAGCGAGTTTCGGGATCGAAAGGAAAGCCATAGCTGATTTGTGGCAAGTTGGGCCTCCATGAAAAACATACATCCTAGCCTATAGACCTGTCCCGGCTAATGAATCATTCAACGCCAACTGAAAACAATAGACCAGATACCTTGATTTCATAGTGGCCGACGAAAATTTCAAAAAGTATAAATTTTGTTCATGTGCCTAATTTACAACAAACCCTGAATGCTGCTGGCTTTATGATACTAAAGCTGGGCGGAATTATTTGAATTTGCCAATTTACCTCGTGTTTAGTTTGTGATTTGGCTACTGGGCAGTAGGTGGCATCACCGAGTTGTGAACGATTTGCCGAGTTTGCTGGACTCCATTAAATTCTCCAATTGTGAATTGTATTTGGGAAAAGGGAGCTTCTATTCCTGCGAAAGATCTTACATAAGGGGATTCTATGGTGCGTAAGGCAATGGTGGCTATCGGCGTGGATAAAACAGCAAGCTCATTTCCAACACTGAGAGCAGCAGCATTTGGTGCGAAGCAGGTCGCTGACTGGGCGAATAATCAGGGCTTTGATTGCGTTTTGCTTACCGATGAAGGCTCGAAAAAGGTCTCTCATAAAGATGTATTCGATGCAGTCAAAAAATTTGCGGAAGCGGGAATATATGACCAGTTAGTCCTTTACTTCTCTGGGCATGGCGTTCTCATGGGACCTGATTGCGAGGTCTGGCTATTATCTGATGCCCCCGATAATCAGAACGAGGCAATCAACGTATTTGGTTCCATTGCAAATGCCAGGACTTGTGGAATCGATCACATTGTCGTCTACTCGGACGCATGTAGATCATTCCCAGCAAATTGGCGCGGCGTTATGCTAACCCCGGGAACGATATTTCCTGTTCAAAATCCTAAGAGTCCCGCTCCAGAGGTAGATGTTTTTTACGCTACGCTGCCAGGCAATCCCTCGTTCGAGGTACCACCGGACCAAGCATCACGGACGTATCGTGGCCTGTTTACTGATTGTTTGATGAAGGCACTGCGTGGTCAGGTTTCGTCAGTAATTGTAAGCGATACACAGCGTCAAGTTGTTCCTGCACGCCAACTCAAAATATACCTTGTTGGAGCGGTACCTCAAGCGGCTACTAGGGTATCCATCAAATTGATGCAGTTCCCTGACGCACGAGTTGAAACGATTCTTCCAAAGTATCTAGCCGAAGTCGCTTCAGTAATTGGCCAAAATGTGAAGCCACAACATATAGTAGATCAGGATGTCGTTGTGAATACATTTCCATCGTCAGGGCTCAGGCAAACTATCAACAAAATTCAGGAGCGTGTATTGGTACAAGGGTACTTCGATAGGACTCCTGTCGTGCTATCAGACATACCAGATTCTAACGGTGTGCAAAGTGATATGACATCCATTCTCGAAGCTAAAGGCCGAGAAGGATTCGAGACGCGCACCGGTTTTTCGGTACATGGAGTTGAATTAAAGAGCGCTTTCATTACTGGTACCTCTTGTGACATCTTTATTGAAGATGGAGCTACACATATTCGTATCCATGAGGTATATGAAAACTCCACCTACGACCGAAAATATGAACGTCGAACTGCGTCCATTCGGTTTTCTGATGGATCGGGTGTCGTACTCTCCGTCTTACCTGGATATGTAGGCACCGTTGTAGTGGTTGATGGACAGGTAGTCACCGTTAATTACACACCATCGCTGCACTCGTCTAACTACTGGGACTACGAGCGAGTCAGCGAACGACTCGAGCAGAGGCGTGCATTCGTGGCCGTTGCCGCTCGCAACGGAGTTTTTCGCCTTGATAACGCCGAATATGCTGCAGACCATTTACGTGTCCTAAAACGGATAGACCCTACTCTTGGGATCTACGCCGCATATGCCTATGCACAGGTAGGTAATTTCGCGGGAGTTCGATCGATTTTTCACATCATGAATGATGAGCCTGAACCTGTTCCATTTGATGTTGCAATGCTTGCTTTTCAGCTCGAAACAAGGGAGCACGTTACTTTAGATTTCGCACCAGGAATGCCGATGCTTACTCAAGGATGGATGTCACTTGGGCGCTTCGAGGCAATCATGCCGGATTCTCTTAAAGCTGCCCGGTGCTACCTGAAGCCTTCCTTGTGGACGACGTTTGCAGCGGAAGGAATGGATATCCTGGAAAAAGAGCTAAAAAAAGGCGAATAATGAGACTCGTACTTGTTCACGGTCGCGACCAACAAGGCAAGGATCGCGATGAACTAAAATCTTCATGGCTTGCTTCACTTGAGGTCGGGCTAAGCAATGCTGGTTTACCTGCTTTGGCGACAAGCGACATCGAATTTCCGTATTACGGCGATGAGTTAACTAGATTGGTCGCTGAGATTGATGCTCCGCTTGTGGTGGACGTATTGGCCAAAGGTGGCATGGCTAATGCTGCTGAAGGCGATTTTCGGTATCAACTTCTGGAAGCGCTTGCGCAGGCATCCGGAATAACTCAAGCACAAATAGCGCGCCGCTATACTGGCATAGCGACCCAGAAAGGGCCGCAGAATTGGGAGTGGGTACATGCCATCCTACGTACATTTGATGACACGGTGATCGGCGCTGCAGCGATCGATTTGTTTGTGCGAGATGTCTATGTTTACCTGGCGTATCCCTTTGTTCAGAACCAGGTGAACCAAATCATCAGAAATGTGCTTACTGAAGAACGATGTGTGGTTGTTGCGCATTCATTGGGTACGATAGTGATGTATCGTCTGTTACGTGATCCATCGTGCCGGGCAAAAGTTAAACGGCTTATCACCGTGGGTTCACCTCTTGGTGTGAATCCTATTCGAAAGCTGCTCATCCCACCCTCATTAGCAAATCCTCACGGCGTTATGGAATGGTTTAATGCATATGATCCGCGCGATGTAGTAGCCCTACGGCCTCTAGATAAATCAAATTGGGACATTTCCCCATCTATTTCAAATAAGGGGAACGTTTCGAACCACACAGACAATCGGCATGGTATCAGTGGCTATCTTGACGACGCTGAAGTGGCGAAATGGATCTACGATGCCATTAATATATAGAAAACTTGCCAAAACGAGGTAGTAGCCATGCTACCTGCGTATCTGATTAATTTAGCCTTCTTCCTATCTCAACGAAATCGAATTCTTTGATCTAAAGTTGTGGCCTAATAAGGGCATAGAGCGCTACTAATTTTGTTAGTTCTACCAGCAATACCTGAAAAATTTGTTGTACATGTCCAGTACACCGCACATTATTGCCGATTGAAACGTCTTTATCGTCTGATACTCTTCAGATGTAAAACGGCGGATATCAAGAGCGAACGAATTTACCGTTGTGGCGATCGAAGCACTTCTAAACACGAACCGGCAAGGTGATGCGCGTTGCGATATCCTGATGCAACCAATTGGTTGCGGCTAGCAGCCGGCGACCTTCTTGATAAACTTTTGGATTACCATCGATAGATCGGAGCGTGACCGCGATGACGACGCGCAGAGGTTGTGCAAGCGGAGGTTCGAATGCACGACGCAGCAGCGTTGCCTGTAGGGCCCAGACATTACCTGCAGCTCCTTTTGGGAAGATGCGCCTATATGTCTTTACAGGCGACCACTTGCCGCCATGTTCTACCTGTGCTTCTTCGAATCCAGACGTGCCAAGCTCACCTTCAGCAGGCACGCAGCCTTCGAATGTAGGGAGACCTTTGGCGTTGTTCGACAAACGCCCGAAACCTACGTCGACGTTAAAGCGTACATACTCCGCTCCCTTGGAAGAATCAACCGGTGGTGCATAAACCACTGTAATGATGATCTCGGCCTTAAGCTTTCCTTCCTGGAGTAGTGAAGGTGGAATCGGGAATGGCGACTTACGCCACTTCATTGAGTCCACGATGTCGAGCTCGAACATCATTGTGAAACTAGAATCTGCATCGTACAGGACGGCGATTGGGTCACCGGGCATGCCAGCACCGTAGTAGCGTCGCTCCAACGCTGCGCGATCAGGTGAGCCTAGCTGTGCACTGTGGATCATGAGTGCCTTCACCATGGCGGGCGATGCCGTGAGCGGATTCGTACGGCCTTGCGTCGAAAGCGTCTGCCATGTGCGCGCTGCTAAACCCGCTGCGATTGGGGCTGCATAGCTGGTGCCGCAACCTGTGCTGATTGTGTCGTTGCCGGTGAGTATGTTCACCCCGATTCTCGCAGTCTGCAGCGATGCGTCGGCGTTGCCACCGACGTGTACAAGATCGGGTTTTGGCGTGAAGACGGGTCCGGGGCCTCGCCTGGAGTAAGGCGCCGGTTCAGCGATACGTACTAGGCTAGTGGCGCTCTCCAGGTGAGTAATTGCGCCCACCGTCAGCGCGCGCACTGAGTCTGCAGGAGTCGAAATTCTATCGGTTAGATCTAAAGCAGGTGCAGGCCATCCGCGTCGGGGTTGACCTTTGTAATTGCCAGCTGCAACCACAAAAAGAACACCGTATGTATCCGATAAAGCGTCTAGCTCGCGGCCGAATTCGGAGAATTCGTCGTCTCCTATCTCAGATCCACCCAGTGAAAGGTTCCATACCTTAACATTTGGCTGCTTTGCGATCGCCTCCCTAAGGCGGATGATCAAGTCCCCCTGTGGTGCGCCGTTTAATCCCGATTCAAGCGCACAAACATCATGGATCAGGCAGGCGACCGCCGTCGGGAAATAGGCATGTTGGCAATTAAGGCCACTGCTATCCACTAGGAGCGAAGCGACGGCAGTTCCGTGCTCAAAATCTGTATCAGGTGGAAGTATATAGATGTCTCGGCTTACCACCCACGGCTTCAAATGCGTACTTAATGGATGTACCCCAGAATCGAACACTCCTACAACCGGTAGACCGGGTAGTGGAAGTTGTCCGGCAAATGTTGGCATTGTCATTTGAGTCGTGGGCATGACTACAGCCGTTGGTAGGATGCGTGGTTCCGGTCTTGCATGACGGATCCCTTGGAATTGTATAATCGCAGTAAACGCATTGACGCTCATCGCTTCGTCCAATGCCAGCAGGAAAAGTGGTGGCCCATTACGTTGCGACAGCGGCGTGGATGTGATTCCATGGGCTAGTAGCAGCTGTTCGAAGCGTTCCACGATAAGGCTGTTTGTCGTGACCGATTCGTGGGAAAACAGGCGAACCATCAGCCGGCCAGCAAATTGACGAAACGAGGCAAGAACCTGCTCTAAGGGTTTGTTTCGTGCGTACTTCGGCAGCCGTCGGTTGATATCCCATGCATCAAATCGTTCTACTGCCGACAAATTGTTGCGAATCGCCTTCGTCGTTCGCGTTTTGATCACATGTTCCAACTTTTTGATGCTGACCGGATTGACTGCGACCAGCATCTCATTAATCTCCCCGTGCCCCGCCTGCGGCATGTTTGCTTCGGCGATCAGCGTGAGCGGACGATGGGATTTTGCGACTGCTACGTCACGCATGCACATGACCATTACGCCCGGAACATCTGGGTGAAAGCTTGCCTCAGAGGCGATCAGGTTGGCGGCCTCAATCATGGACTTCGCTAGACCCATGCGAAGCTCTTTGGTTACTGGGACCAACTCCTTGCCACCCCCGCCAGAAGGTGGATCCACGCCGACCAAATCGCGTCGCTCGTAAGAGACGTGCGTGATCGGATTAGTGGTCTTGGGTGATCCTCTTTCTGGTCGGTTTACCTGCGTTGCCATGTTCCTCCCTGACAAAATGATTTATTTGTCTTGTTGACACATTATATAAACGCGCAAGTTCTCGAAGTGAAAATATTTTCGCATCCCATTGACGAAGCCAGACGATTTCATCGCTCAGGCTTGCTGGAGAATGCCCTTGCGCCAATGCGAGAGATAGGGATAGACGACGAAACAGTTCTCCATCATCCACTTCGGCTTGACCATTGAGCACGGCCTGGCGTTTTGCATCCTGGCTGACTTGCTCAATCAAAGCCCCCGCGGCTCCAGTCGATTTCGCGGCTAAAGCATTCCAGTCTAGGGTGTCTGGTGCGTAGCTACCCAGCATGCTTTTCCACAGTTCCAGGCGTAACGCAGCATCTGGTAATGGCAGCGGCAATTGGAAGGGAAAGCGGCGCCATACTGCAGGATCAAGCAGTTTCTCATGATTCGAGGCAGCCAACAGGATGGTATTGTCTGAGAGAGCGTCTATGTTCTGCAATAATGTAATTACTACTCGCTGTAGCTCCCCAATGTCTCGCTCATTACCGCGAGCGGAGGCCAGAGCGTCGAATTCGTCCAAAAAGAGTACACATGGCCGCTGTTCGACGTAGTCGAAGATGCGGCGAAGGTTCTTGCTAGTCTGCCCGAGTAAGCTACTGACGAGTGTGTCACAGCGTGCAGTCAGAAGCGGCAAACCTAGTTCGCTGGCAATCCAGCGCGCGGATTGTGTTTTGCCAGTGCCAGGAGCGCCATAGAGGAGTAGGCGTAGTGGCGTCGCCGCACGAGCACTGTGCAAGCGATCATAATGCTTGACGCACTGGAGAAATTCATTGATGCGTTTGGTGGTACCGCTCTGCAGGCAGAGGTTAACACTACCTTTTTGTGGGGTGCTTATGTCGAGCGTGTCGAGTCGGCTCTCGCTATCAACCGGTAGTCCACCGATCATTCCGGTTGTGTCTTGTGTGTGGGCTACCGCTGTCGGTGCGCGTGTTAGGCGCTCGCGGATACGCATGGCGATCTCACGGTCACCTTCTTGTTCGAGCTTGTCGGCCAGTAGACCGGCGTAGTTGGTCGACATTGACGCATTAGATCGGAGGGCGCCGTCGAGAATCTTCAATACTTCAGATAGGTGTGGAAAAGCCATTTGAGACTAAATTTCTGCCTTTTGAGCCGTTAAATTTGGATATCGTAACGGAATTTGCTGGGATTGTATCGAAATTTCTGCAAATCGTTTCACTTTACCCTGATGGTAGGCAATTTTGCCGAATCAGCAATTAATATTAAGGATTGCGGCTTATGAATCTTCGCTACACTTTTACGTATGTATCTGAGTTGAAAGCAAATATACTGAATTTGCGAAATTAATCGAAGTTACATAAATTACCTAAACTGTATTTACACTTGAAGTACGACCCCAATAGCGCCAGATTATAAATACAGATTAAATTAGCCTGGCATTTCAAATAATTAGAGGGTGACTTAACAAAAATCCCGACTCCTCGTCTCCAACTCACCCAGCAAATGCGACAAATCCACCAGCCTCATAGCAATCAGATGCTGCACATTGTTTTCACTCTGCCAGCGCCCATACACCCCAATAAGTGAAGCGCCGTAAATTTCCTTGCGGAACTCTTCAACTACGCTCTGCCAGCAGATCACATTCACGGTCCCAGCCTCGTCCTCAATCGTTAGAAACACCACGCCATTTGCAGTCTGAGGCCGCTGACGCACAATCACAATTCCACAACCACGTGCCAGCACGCCATCAGCACTGACGTGTAATACGTCTGAACTCAGGAATCGCATTTTGCGCAGTCGTTCACGTAGCAATGCCAAGGGATGTCGTCCAAGTGTCAAGCCCAGGCTTTGGTAATCAGCAACGATAGTTTCTCCTTCTGTAGGCGCAGGCAATTCGAGATTTTCTTCAAGAACGCTGGCATCGCGCAAGAGTCCTTTGTCTGGAATACTGACGACTGATTGCCACATGGCCTGACGGCGGTTACCCACCAGGGATTCCAACGCATTTGCTTTGGCCAGAGCCTGGATATCATTTCTGTCCAGTTTGGCTCTGTCTGAAAGGTCATTAACGTTGGTGAACTGCTTAATTGCCCTTGCTTCCTCGATGCGCCAGGCAGAATCTTTTTTGAGACCGCTGATATTGTTGAGCCCGAGCCTGACTGCGGGCTGCTTATTCAGTATAGGTTCCAGACTGGCATCCCAGTTACTGATGCGTACGTCGACATCTCTGACGATGAGACCATGGCGTTTGCCATCCTGTACCAAAGCCGACGCCGAGTAAAATCCCATAGGTAAGCTGTTTAACAGGGCACAAAGGAACGCGGCAGGCTCATGGCATTTCAGCCAACTGCTGGCGTATGCGAGTAAGGCGAAACTGGCCGCATGACTCTCAGGAAACCCATATTCAGCAAAGCCACGTATCTGCCCTATGATTCCTACTGCAAATTCAGGTGCATAACCACGCTCGGCCATCCCTTCAGTGAGCTTTTGTTCAAACTGCTCCAGATTGCCCTTTTTCTTCCAGGCCGCCATGGCCCGTCGCAAAGCATCGGCTTCACCAGCACTAAAGCCAGCCGCGACCATAGCGATTTGCATGACTTGTTCCTGGAAGATCGGCACGCCTAATGTCCTGGACAGGACTTTTTCCATCTCCTTGCTTGGGTAGTTGACTGGATCAATGCCTTGTCTGCGACGCAGATAGGGCTGAATCATCCCACCTTGGATAGGCCCAGGCCGGATGATGGCGACTTCGATGACCAAGTCATAGTAAGTGCGTGGTAGCAACCTTGGCAGCATGGACATCTGGGCTCGCGACTCAATCTGGAAAACACCGACTGTGTCCGCTGCACAAATCATGTCGTAGGTGGCTGGGTCTTCTGCTGGGATGTCTGATAGCTCAAATCGCTCGCCTCGTTGCTCAGGAACAAGGTCAAGTGCCCGCCGTATGCAGCTCAGCATACCAAGGGCGAGGATGTCGATTTTGAGGAGGCCAACGGCATCGAGGTCATCTTTGTCCCACTGAACGACGCTGCGGTTTTCCATGGCAGCGTTTTCTATGGGGACGAGACGGGAGAGTTTTTCATGGGAGATGACAAAACCTCCCGGGTACTGGGACATATGGCGCGGGAACTTCATCATCTTGTCAGCGATATCGGACCACTTCTGGGCAATGGCTGACTCAGGATCGAAGCCACAGTCTGTCATGCGTTGTGCCAGGTTAGCGCTGCTCCAGCCATGACGCACTTCGGTGACCTTTTCAACGACAGACAGATCGATGCCCAGGGCCTTGCCAACATCATGCAGTACACTCTTTGGGCGGTAAGAGATGATCACGGCAGTCAGTGCCGCTCTCAGCCGTCCATACTTGTTGTAGATGTACTGAATCACTTCTTCACGCCGCTGGTGCTCGAAGTCCACGTCAATGTCAGGCGGTTCATTTCTTTCTTTTGAGATGAAGCGCTCAAACAACATGGTGCCGCGTGCCGGGTCCACCTCGGTGATACCCAGGCAATAGCAGACAGTCGAGTTCGCGGCACTGCCACGCCCCTGACAGAGAATGTTCTGACTGCGTGCAAAACGGACGATGTCATACACCGTCAGGAAATAGGGTTCGTACTTGAGATCCGCGATCAGTTTCAGTTCATATTCAAGCTGGAATTGCACAGTTTCGGGAATGCCTGCCGGAAATCGCCAGTTGGCACCGATATAGCTCTCGCGGCGCAAGTAGCTTGTGACGGTTTCACCTGCAGGAACAAATTCCTCTGGATACTCATACTTCAATTCATCCAGGGAGAAGGTACACAGTCTGGTAACCCGCAGGGTCTCATCCAGCGCTTCCCGATTATACAGGTTACCGATGCGCAGCCGCGAGCGCAGGTGCTGTTCCGCATTGGATGCCAGCCGGTATCCGCATTGAGAGATTGGCAATCCATGGCGGATAGCCGTCATGGTGTCCTGCACAGGTTTATAAGAGCGTACATGCATGCACACGTCACCTGTCGCCACCACGGGCAAGCCGTATTGCTCGGAAACTGCATAGACCACATCCTTGTGCCTGTCGTCCTTAGAACGGTTGTGCAGACTCAAGGCGATGCGGGCACGGCCTGGGCAGGTATGCACCAACCAGGCTGCCTGTAACGCCAGGGTGCTGGCATCTACCCCATAGGTAGGGGCCAGTATCAATTGGCAGTCTGGCATGCCTTTTAAATGGGCCAGGTCGCCTTTGGGATGGGCGATGTCCTCTGGCCTGATCAGGTAGGTGCCTTTTTCTGCGCGGGTACGTCCGACCGTGATCAATTCGCACAGATTGCCATAGCCATTCTTGCTCATGGCCAGAATGATGACATTGAAGGCGGGTGTGTGATTTTCTGGGGTGATGAGCATCTGGCTGCCGATGATCAGGTGCAGTCCATGCTTTTTGGCTTCCACATGCGCTTTGACGACACCGGACACACTGCATTCATCCGTGATAGCAATAGCTTGGTAATCCAGTTTCGCCGCACGCTGAATCATGTCTTCCGGCGATGAGGCTCCACGCAGGAAACTGTAATGCGTAAAAGTCTGGAGCTCGGCGTAGGCCGGTAATAGCGATGAGGTCAGCATGACAACTCACGCGTACAAGTCGTGCAAAAACCAGCGCGGATCTGAGCTCCGCTCAAGGTAGACCCAGTAACAGGTTGCATCACTGCCTTGGGCAACGTAGTAGTCGCGTGCTGCCATAGCATCGTCAAACCAGCCACTTTCTATACGTTCGGGCCCCTTAATCAGCTTGAGGGGCGAGTTGTAGAACGGACGGTCATCGCGCATGAGTAGTTGGATGGGATTTTCTAATACCCAGAATGGCCGCTCAAGGTCGATAGAATCTGATTGTTGCTTGGGGCATTTGGTGGAGACAGACACCCAGCAATTGGCACGTTCAGGCCGATGGTCGGCTAACGGCGTAAGCTTCAGTACATTCTCTTTACCCAGGCGAGCGACCAATAACTCCAAAAGGCGATTGTGATCTTCCTGCGAGCCACCAGGCTCAGGGAATAAGGAATCGGTTGGTGGCAACATATCCACCAGTTGCAGGACTTCCAGCCTGAGGGCAATAACGGGAGCCACTAATTCAAGCCGACCGAGTCTCTCTTTCAACAGACGGATCAGGTGATCTTCGTGCCATGCCGGTTCGGCCAGACTGATTTCGAGAACGGATGGCGCGATGGCTGCACGGCCACGCTCATGTTCCAGAAAGAGAACAAAACAGGAAACAGCCTTTTGCACTGACACTAGCCAGCCGACCAGTTGCAATAAAAGGCGCTCAGAACCAAACAACAATGCCTCTGCATGCTCGATACGATCATGCGTCTCCATGCGTGCCGCAAAGGTCAAGGGTGTCTTGATCCATTCAAATAACTCTGGTGCCATGCCAAAGGCTTTGTCTATGGCCTCAAGCAAGAGCTTGTTGGTACGCCTCTGCAATCCTGCTCTCGGCAGCTTGCGTAGCTGACCAATGGTGTCACATCCTATGCCTTGCAACCATTCAAAATGGTCATGTGCTGATGGCAGAAGCAAAACAGGCAAGCATTCCAGCAAGCGTTCCATGGTGCCTGTTTGGACGGTACGCCTGACCTGTTTATATTTCTTGCTGAACGGCACCCTGGAGAGCAGCCATGCGCCCATGGCGGTTGGAGCGGTGCCCATGGTGGCGGTAAATCCCAGCATACGCACGCATTTCTTGATCTGCCTGCAAATAGCCCGTGGGCCACGGAACAGACTCAGACTGGCAGTAACGTCCATGAGGACACAGTAATCATCAGCGTAGGTGACTTCGGGAGTGAACCGCAAAAGCGCCATCGCGATGGTGTTAAAGGCAATGTCTTCTTTGTGGATGTCACGATCTATCATGACCGCGTCGGGTACGACTGCAGCAACACCGCTGCGCCGCATTGCAGGCCGCACTCCGGCAGCTGCCGCCTCTCGGGTTGCGGTAAGGACACGGTCTTGTTCCATTAATACATAGGGGCCAGGCTCAGACCAGGAGGGACGTAGCGCTTCCAGCGGTAGGTATCGCAAGTGCAGGCTGATCCACATGCGCATGATCGTGTTCCGTTGAGTTGGTGTGGCGACTGACAGGCATGTCAGGCAGGTTAATGAAATGGATAAGTTCTGAATGTGGTCCTTGCCGCTTGACGATTTCCACATTGACACCCGCTCGCGCCGGTCGGAGGGCTAAACGAAGTGGTGCCGGTGAAGTATCTCTTTGCGCTGACACTGGACGCATGAGAAAGAAATAAGTGTCGGTCGTCTGTGCTGCCAGGTTCAATCGCCGCAAGGCCTCAGCGCGAATATTCGTTTGCCAGAGCAGTACTGCACCACAGCTACCGTTCTTCAAAATTTGCTCGGTAGTCCACAAGGCATCGGCGGTTGTTTTGGCTTTAAGCCACATGAGCCGTTCGGCGGGCAAATTCCAGCTCTCGCACGTCAGGCCATTGGGGGCATGGGGCGGCTGGATCAAGGCGATGCGCTGTGACCTGGCGATCGTTGCCAGGGCAGGCTTCAAGAGCTGCATTTCCCCGATACCTGCTTGCTGGACTAACAGCTCGATCAACGATGACCGTGGCCAGCCTTCATTGGGTAACTCTGCATCCAGGTCTTTGAAACCAGAGGAAAGCGTCGATGCTTTATAGACAGCCATCTCGCTGGCCCGCCAGATGGCGTGCGGCATGCTACCGAGGACGCTCGACAGATTGGGCGATGTGGGAGACTGGGCAATCATGATTTTGTTGCTGGGAAAATAATTTTTTGGTCGGCTAAATACTGAATGAATGTACAGTATATGCACAAAAAAATTAAATGTCATCTTCATTTCCGTTGTTGATTTCTTGGAAATGGGAGATGGTGGCGGGGAGATTTTCCGCTATGCCAAGTTAACGGATCATTTTTGCAACGATTTAATAATTATTTAAATATCTAGTTTTATTTACATTAAATGAAAAAAGAACGAGCTATTGTTGGATTCATTAAATCATGGCGAAGATGCTGCCGGTACTTGTAAGAAATTGGAGAGAGGGTAAAGCGAGTCTCAATCAGCATATCCATTATGCAGCACAAAATAGTGAAAACCGTGTGCTGAGCTCAGTACCTCTGGCACTAGTAATGCCAAGGTCAACGTACGTCTAAAATTAGTCGAGCGCAATATTGCGCAACCTGCACTTGCAAAACTAGTCCTTTCTAGTACTCCAGATTGGGAGTCGTTCTAACTACTCAATTTTGCGAGTTGATATAGTGCAGATCAGCAAGTTAAGAAAAGACCTGCTACCTGATGGAGCAGGTCTTTTTATGGTGACCTTCCTTATACGACTGAGTTAAACATTTATTTTTATTTTTTTCTCAAGTGAAAAGAAAATATTTAAATAATTTGCCCGAAAAAAAGTGATTTTTGATGCATTTCGAAAGAAAAAAAAATTAAAAAATCGATTCAATTAAATTCGTAAGTCTTTGTTTTCGTTCAGTATTTTACTACTTGCAAGAAAGGATGAAATTGTATAAAGTGGCAAATCTGTTTGAAGCTCAGAGAATTAAATGCAAGAAACCCCGCTTGGAAAATTTCTACGTCAACATCGCGTCAAAATGAACTATTCACAGAGGGCTTTTGCCAGCCTTATTGGTGTTAGTGAGTCCTATCTATCGCGCATAGAAAATGGTACATCAAGCCCTAGCAACAGCGCACTATTAAAGAAATTATCTGAAGCCCTTAACTTAACGCCGAACCTCGCTGCATCGCTAATTTTCGCAGCTCAAACTTCGCAGCGCGTACTTCAACTGCCAGAAGGATTGTGCACTGCAGGGTATTCGACTGCCCATTTATTTGTTCAAACAATCTTATCTTTACAAGATGAAGATTTTTTACAAATCGAGTCAATCTGCAAAAAATATCAAATAAAGGAAAACTGATGAATATAAAACGATAAAAAGAAGGTGGAAAGCAAACGGCCCACCTAAGTGGGCCGCGAAGTACTACGTCATCAACTGGGCAGCTGATGACTGTACTCTACGACTACAATCGACGCTTGTCAAGCGGCGATTGGGTTCGCTCGCGTTCCTCCCAATAAATATCAAATGAAAAAGATCCTTTTTAGGATCGTTGTTTAGGCTCGCCCAGAATAAAGTAAAGGCAAGAAATTGAGAGAAAAAAGAGAGATATTGCGGCTAAGTCTGGTGCAATGCATGTCGAACCGGACCGTTGGAAAAATTTTTGGAGTTTCCCATAACACAGTAGGAAATTTAGTTCGCGCTGCAAAACGTGCTGAGTTAAATTGGGCTGAAATAATGATGCTTGATGACGCCCAATTGGAACAGAAGCTCTTGTCCGAGCGAAAAGCAAAAAATCGGAACATTGCTCGCCCGCTACCAAACATGTTAGAGATTCATGCAGAAATGCAGCGTGAAAATATGACGCTGTATCTTCTATGGGAAGAATATAGGTTGCGCGAGGAAAATGGGTATAAATACAGTCAATTTTGCCACCATTATCGTCAATTCCGAAACACCTTAAAAATATCGATGCGCCAAATTCACAAAGCTGGCGAGAAGATGTTTGTGGATTTTTCTGGAAAACGTCCCAAAATAGTGAATCCCGAAACAGGGGAAAGTGAGAGCGCAGAGCTTTTCGTTGCAGTTCTCGGGGCGTCCAATCTTACTTATTGCGAAGCGTTCCCTAGTCAGACAATTCCACATTGGATCAAGGCCAATGTAAACGCTTTAAAATATTTTGCAGGTGTCCCTAAAATAATCGTACCCGACAATTTGAAATCAGCGGTAAGCAAACCGGATCTTTATGAACCGAAGATTCAAATCAACTATCAGCAATTTGCTGAACATTTTAGAGTGGCAATAATCCCCGCACGGGTTCGTCGTCCAAAAGATAAACCAAAAGTAGAAGGAGCCGTGCTTCTTGTACAGCGTTGGATTTTACTTCGACTGAGATATCAAATTTTTTTCTCAATCGCAGACTTAAATATTGAAATTAAAAAATTGTTGGAAGATTTAAATAATCGACCATTTAAAAAAATTCCAGGATGCCGCCGAACGCGGTATGAGGAAATCGACAGACCTGCTTTAGGTCCTCTGCCAGTTCAGGATTTTGAATATTCACAGATTCGGAAAGTAATTGTAGGCCCTGATTATCATATTGAGCATCTTGGCCACTACTACAGCGTTCCATACACTCTTATAAGGCAAAAAATCGAGCTGCGAATTCTTTCCGATGTAATCGAAATTTTATTTAATGGGAAGCGAGTAGCAAATCAAAAAATAAGCGATGTCGTCGGCGAAAAAACTACCCTTACGGAACATATGCCGTCGCAGCATGTATATTTTCAAATGTGGACTCCAGAAACTATAAGAGATTGGGCGAAAAAAGTTGGCCAGTTTGCCGCCAAATTTGTCCAATATCATCTTGTGGATCGTGGTGAGCCATATGCTGGGCAAAAATCTTGCGTAGGGTTAATTAATCTAAAAAATAAATTCGAATTGGACAGAATCGAGATGGCATGCCGACGGGCATGTGCAATAAAAGTTTTGACTCTCAAATCCGTAAAATCAATATTGCAAAGTGGCACGGAGTCTTTACCACTGCCTCACTTGGAATCTCAAGAGGAAAAATTTGTGCAGCCACCACACACAAATATTCGCGGTCCTAACTATTACCAATAATAACTTTGGGTACAAGGAATAACTATGATGATGCAACACACTCTTGAACGACTGAATTCGCTGAGGCTCCATGGAATGGCAACAGCACTCGAACAGCAACTGACATCGACACATGCAAATGACTTGTCATTCGAAGAACGCATTTCCTTTATTGTTGACAGTGAATTTACCTCAAGAGAAAGTAAGAAAATAACACGCTTACTTCAAGGCGCAAAGCTAAAAGAAAATGCAATGCTGGAGGATGTGATATATA
Source organism: Undibacterium sp. Tian12W (assembly GCF_049339405.1). Lineage (NCBI taxonomy): Bacteria > Pseudomonadati > Pseudomonadota > Betaproteobacteria > Burkholderiales > Oxalobacteraceae > Undibacterium > Undibacterium sp. Tian12W. The sequence continues at coordinate 5,328 of NZ_JBMPPK010000035.1, read as the reverse complement.
AAAACAGATCCGGCCTGGATAAGCAGTATGTAGCTTCTCTGTCATTATGTGATTGGATTAAGAATCATCACAATTTGATAATCACCGGCGCAACCGGAAATGGCAAAACCTGGCTTGCATGCGCTTTTGCCCAACAAGCATGTCGGAACCTTTTGTCGGCAAGCTATAACTGGACTCCAACTTTGCTGAAGGAACTAGAGGTCGCCCACCTTGACGGCAGCTTCAGAAAACTATTAAATCAATTAACTAAGTTGGATTTGGTAATCATTGATGACTTTGGAATAAAGCCAATTTCTGCGTCTGCTGCACACGATCTACTTGAAATTATTGATGCACGAGTAAACAAAAAATCTCTAATAATTACAAGTCAGTATCCCGTTGAAAATTGGCATAGTTTGATAGGGGACGATACTATCGCAGATGCTCTTTTAGATCGAGTGGCTCATAATTCCCATCGAATTAAATTGACCGGTGAATCTCTGCGAAAACGGAAAAGACCTTTGGAAATATAATTGAAGAGACTAATTCCCAAAAAATAAACAAATCTTGAGTAAAGGGACAGCAATGTCCCTTTTTTTTCCAGATTGTCAGATTACATAAAGCAGGTATAAAAAATAGTGTGGTCAAAAAATATCGTATTCGGTGGTCGCGTTTTACCGGATTAGGTGGTCAAACTAAATGGAATATGCAGTTTGTCGCCTTTTTAATTGCAGCTGCAACGGCGGCTATTGCCTTGCGGATTTTTGACATGGTTGAGGTCATTTTTCAATTCTTTCTATCAGGGTTTTGAGGTAGGCGGGTACGTCTGTGCCTGGTGGAAGAGACTGCAATTTGTCTGATTTGCCAGTTAGCGGATCAATAAATTTTGGTTTTTTTGGTGCATCCAAAACGAAATAACGTCGGTCGTCTTGGTCGTATTTCAGCGGGTTTTTGTCGCCACTCAGAAAAACAAAATTAGCGACGATGCCTGCCATGCTTTCACTGATAGCTTGCACCCAAGGACTCTCTAACTCTGTGACAGTCACAAGGGCGCGGACTATGTCCCTGTAGTTCGTCAGCAGTTTTCATCTACTGGTACGCAGTAGTGAATGCCAGGCAGTCTGTGATCTACGCGCACCCATACGTGTTTCCTGCCGTTGGTGATGTCAGGCACGATTGCGGTAACGACGCCGGATCGCGGGCGGGTTTCCGTCTTGAAGTAGACGCGAGCGCCCACTGTTGGAAAGACTAAAGTAGGGGCCATATCCGTCGAATATTTGCTGACTTTGAGATTGATACTGTGCCGATAAAGTACAGTGTCGGGGGAGGCGGTAAGGCCGTAGATAGAATGGAAGTAATTATCTATTCATGGGATCGGGGAAGTGACCCGGTTGGATTGTTCTAGAAAGACTCGGCTTGCCATTTGTTTGGCAAGCCGTTTTTTGATTCTTTGTGCGGATTTAAGCAGCTTGCATTGAGGCTTTTAAGCCTGGGCATTCCAACGTGTTACCTAAGAATATTGCTTCTGTTCCTCGATATCTATTTTGCGCACAATAGCTAAGGCTATAGCTCACAAATTGATATTTTTTATATAGTTCCCTAATTTCAGGTACGTCATCATAAGAAATCATGACATGCTGCTTAATTTTCGCTGCAGCTTTTGCTACTTTAGAATGATCGTCATGTTTGTAATGATGCTCATATAGGTCGCCACCTTTTACATAATATGGCGGATCTAAATACACTAAAGTTTTTTTTTGCAGAGTTGGTACTACTTCTTTTAATAGGGTTACAGCATCCAAATTATATAAACTGATTCGAGAGCGGTGTTCGCCTATAAGTTGAATTCTATTTATCAGATCTTCTTTTTTAAAGCGAGCATCGATTTTGAAGTTGCCATCTTGATTTTTGCCCCCAATCACACCAGCATTTAGTATCCCAGACCGATTTGTCCGATTTAAAAAAAAGGTGGAAAATCCTAATGTTAAGGTGTCAGCATCCGCTTTGTTTTTTTGGATTTCGCGCTGCTTAATCCAGGTTTCCATGTTAATTGGGGTGTCGGATATTTTCTTACATAGCTCATCGGTGTCGTTTAATACAGAATACCAAAATGACCAGACTGAAGGATCGATGTCGTTAATATGAACATGAGCAGCATATTCGTGTATTGCAAGCGCCAGCGCAATTGATGACCCTCCTGCATATGGCTCAACATAGTCACCGTCCATCAGTTCATTGTGGCGAAACAAAGCTTTTACGTACTCAATAAGCTTATTTTTACCTCCGGGATATCTCAGAGGGGAATGAAAGTTTGCCACAATTTCTCCACATAACGATTTGCCGTAACTTTATAGAAAACGGATGTAACTGGCCAGCAAAATTTCTATGTGTGTGCAATCTCAAACATGAAACTAGAAATATTGTCCCAAATGAGTTGCAATTCACTCTGTAGAGGATGTCCGTGCCTGCTATGAACGAATGCATGTAATGTTGTTATGCTAGTAGAAGTGGCGCGATCCGCTGGATCATCACTAGCAAAGCGATTTATTAGGTCGATTTGATTTTTGTCTAGCTTGCCTTGGGCTTTTAAAAAATCGAGAGCGCCTTTAGTTTTTTCGGCTAAGGTAGGTCTTTTTGATTGTAGCTGAATAGAATTTCGAGCTATATAGTCATCGAGGCTTAATTCAAAGAATACTCTCAAAAGGACGGCAACAGAATTTGGATTGGTTTCAACTCGGAGCCGCCTCAATTCTTGATAGATTTTTTGTAATCTGGGGCTCGTTTGATTTGTACGAATAACAAATGTGCTTGGAATAAGAGTTGCTCTTGCCCGATTGGGGTTGCGTGTCTTTGGCGAGGGCGCTGAAGTCGGCGTTTGTGGCGGATTGTCTATGTCAACGCGCCAGGGCGCAACTGCGCTATTTTTTGACGGTAGGTCTTTTGAGGCAAATTGTGCCAAGTAATTCTGACGGTTTAGTTTTGACTTCAGTGAAGTAACATTCCACTTCCCTGTTGCTAGATCATGGACCACTTTCTTAATGCCTTTTGCAAGTTCATCGACTGGCACGGTAGCATCTAGCTTGCCTCCAGACAAAGTCAGTCCAAGAGCGGTTCTAATTGCAGGGTCTCCCAAAACTCGGTTTAGTGTCGATATTGGAAACGGTCCTCGACTGGTTAAGTCTTCTTCAGTGAACCAATTGTTCGCTTTGCCAAAATCCAGAATGTTTAATCCTGCATCACCTTTTCGGAACCTTGCTCTTTGGATGCCATCCCATGGAACAGTTCCTGCTCCCTCATTTTCACCTGTGTGCTTCAGCTGAATCCATACATCTGCTTCTTCTCGCGTTTCAAAAACAAATACTTGCAGCTTGGAAATCGCCGACTTGCTGACTTTCGACGCCAGGCTCTTCATTTTTTTTATAAATGGACCTGCGCCAGCATCAGCTGGAATCGAGTCAAGCAACACGGGTTTATTTAAAACCTTGAGCACAGCCGTTCTTCTGTTGCCTTCAACGACAACATAATCATTTTTTCCTGTAGGAATGGCTGCTACGATATCTATAGGGTTTTGCCCGTTAGACACAATGTGTTCTGCAAGAGCGATTGTCTTTGCGGTATTGTCTAGGAGTATTCTTTCTAGTGCTTCCCGTTGGTTTTTTTGTGGCACATATCGCGGATTTTCTAAGTCAAATGTGAGTTTAGTGATTGGAACTGTGATATTCGACATAAAGAATCCTATCGGTTGGTTGGGCTACTTGGATTTGTGTATCCAATTGTAAAAATGGATTATATTATTGTCTATATAAATATGTAAAATATTGTGTTTTTATATTTAATATTTTTTGATGGAGTGGATTATTACCGTGCAGGTCAGATTGCGTTTGTAGCACACATTTAAGTGTTCTTGGCTAAGAAGAATTTGCAGATAAACAATGGTGCAATTAAAATTGACTAACTGCCCATAGAGTTGTCAACAAAGTTATCAACAAGCAAGATATAAAAGTTATCCACAGGAAATTCATCATTTTTGGGTAAATTATTGACCTATCTGTGGATAACATTGTTGATATTTCAAGTAATTACACCTATATTTTGTATATGCTGAACCGATAAAAAATATGGCTACTAAGAAAACAATTCCAAGAACGAAGTGGTCAAAGGAGCAGCTTGAAAAATACATCCGAAAAGAATCATTGGTAACGCCTAACGTGATATTTACAGAGCATGTTTTAGTGCAAATGAAAAAACGGAAAATTTTACAGGCGTGGGTTTTTGAGACGCTTCGCAAGGGCAGAATTAAATTGCATCCAGAGTTTGATTCGTTTAAGGGAGATGTTAAATGCAGAATGGAGTACTTTGTGGCAGGAACGGACGTGAGGGTTGTTGTTGCTATAAGTGATGACGATCCAAATTTGGTGCTTGTAACTGCTATTTAAAAATTAAGGAAATACTATGTATCATTATACCGACGGAGGACTGCGCAATGTATGGCTGACCAACGGGTACATTGAGCACAAAACAAAATATGGTAACGGAGTTTCGTTTCAAGATTCGGATGGATTGACTCAAGCGATTTGCAAAGCATTGAGTCACAAGCCAGGAAAGTTAACCGGCGCAGAATTTCGTTATATTAGAAGTAGTATGCTTTTATCTCAAAAATCATTAGGGAAAACACTCGGCTATAGCGAGCAGGCTGTTGCGAAGTGGGAGAAAAACGGAAAGATACCTAAGGCAGTCGAATTTTTTATTCGATCTTTGTATCTTGCGAAACATAATGGCAATGCAAAAGTTTGCTCGATGATAGATGTTTTAAATTTGATTGACCGTATTGCAAATACCAAAATTATCGTTTCAGAAGCAAGAAATAAATGGGTCTCAAAGTTTGAGGATCAAGAGTTGGAAGCTGCCTGAACGGTAATGCGGCTTTATTTTATGACCCGCTTCGGCGGGTTTTTTCTTAGTCTTCCCAGATTATCGTTACCTGTTTATTTATCCAAATTCTTAAAGAGTCGTTCTTTGCATTTAGTTCCTGAACGTATTCGCCGGTCCTTATATTTGTTCCAGTTTTGCCGCTTGGGTAGTAGCTTTCGTTTTTATAGATGATTGATGCTGCCTGGCCTGCAAAAAATTCCACGTCAGCGAATTGTTTGCCGATGTTCTTATTGTTTAAATCGAATGCTTGTGCGGTGATTCTTCGCATTTTGATGTTCCTTTGTTTGCTGGCTAAATAAATAAGGTAATCCCCCGGCTCTGCCGGGGGACTCCTCAAGGTTTGACCTATACGGCGGTCGGTTTGAAACTTCTATCTCTACCAAAAGAAGGAGTTTCAAGATGAAAGAGTATCAAAGT
>NZ_JBMPPK010000034.1:0-39522 GCF_049339405.1 Undibacterium sp. Tian12W | reverse complement strand
CTGAAGAAGTTGGGGATACAACTCCCCAATTCTTGATGAAAATCATGTTCAGCAGCACGTTTTATGCTTTGACTGGAACATGATTTTGTAATTGATGGAAATTAGAACTTAATCAGATGTTCCTTAGTTTAGGTTTACTGCGCCTGCTTTGGCCTTGGCAAAGTGACGGCACCCGGGATGAAGATATCGTCGCGCAAACGCAAGAATTTAAAACCTAGCAAGCGGCGTGGCTTGGCCTGCTTGCTGGTTCTGGTTCTTTCATTGGTACGGCTGATGAAAGTATCAAAACTCTCTTCCTTGACCTGCGGCTCACCAGAGTTCAGGAAATTGCGCTTGCCATTCGCATCGACCACGACCAGGCCGACATGAGTGATGGATTGATATCCGTCCTTGTCCGATACCACATTCACAAAATCACCGTCACGCAATTGATCCAGTATGGCACTGACCTTGTCGGCCTTGACATAGGCTTCATGGCTGGTTTGCACGGGGATAGTAGTTTCTTTATGGTGTTGTTCGCGCAGGAATTTTGCCCTGTCGACGACGATATCATAGCTCGCCACTTTGTCTGCGCCAAAGCCGGCACTGATATCTTTAAGCAACCAGGCGTTATTGGTATTCCAATCGACTTCCGTGTAATGGTTGCGCGTCACCACGCCGATCAAACCGTCTTTGTAGCGTATGCGTTGCAAGGTCCAGAAAAATTCCTCCCAGGAACTGCTCAGGGCCATCGCATAGGTATGCTCAGCAAACACCAGGCAATCGCTATGCGTGAGGCTATACATGGGCAGGTTGTCATGCAGTTCAAAAGGGAATTCTCCCAGCAGGTTCAACTTGTAGGGCTGGCCTATATTTTTTCTGGCAATAAGGGCGATGCGCTGGCGCAGGTCAGGCACATTGGCATGCAAATATGCCAGGTACTGATCCACTTCTTGCGGCGTCATCTGAAAGATTTTTTTATTCTGGAATGGCTCACTACCTGATTTGACAGATGCAGTGCTCTGCTTATCCTGTGCCTGAGCAGGCGCAGTGATCGACAAAGCAGAAGCAAGGGCAAGAACCAATACGCGAAGAAACATAAATTAATAGAATAAATGACAGGGATCAGGCTTTATACCATAGCCTGCGATTTCCCTCCCCCGAAAAACAAAAAAACGCATACCTGCCCACAGTCCGTATGCGTTTACACCGCTCCAGACAGTTGCAATCAGACCAGCGCCTGCCTGGCTACCAGGACCCCATCGGCATCTGCATAAATCCAGTCACCCGGCTTGATCGCTACACCTGCCACATTGATGCGTGCATCCCGCATGCCACCACCATGTTTGGCAGCGCGCAAAGGCATGGGTGCCATGGCCCGTACACCAATATTGCAGGCATTGATTTCATCTACATCGCGGATACAACCATGAACCACGATACCGGCCCAGCCATTTTTTTCAGCCAGTGCGGCCAGATTGCCGCCCACCAGAGCACAACGGAAGCTGCCGCCACCATCGATGACCAGAACATGGCCCTTGCCTGGAGTTTCCAGCGTTTCCCTGACCAGTACATTGTCCTCAAAGACTTTCAACGTCACTGCCTGACCGCTGAATTTGATGTGCGCGCCATAACGCAAAAAGATGGGCGGGATAACTGCCAGTTCATGCGTGGCAATCTTGTCTTCGTTGGCATCACAAATATCACAGGTGGCAAAGCTCATGATTTATCCTCGTTAGTGTGGAACCCTATTCTAACCAGCTATGCTCAGGCCGCCAATGCCCTGGTCCTGCTGCCGACATTGACAGCCGTCAAGATTGCCAACACCTGGAAGAAGCCGACACAGACAAATACCCAGGATGGATGATGCGCATCCATGATGGCACCAAAAATCAGCGGCGCCACTGCCAGGCCAGAATCAAGACCGGAATAGACTATGCCATACACACGGCCAGTCGCATTCTTGGGGGCAGCAGCACGTATCATCAAATCACGCGAAGGTCCGGCAACGCCAGAACCAAAACCGATGGCGCCCATGAGCAGGATAGCGATGCCAGCATTGACAACTCCACTGGCCAGTATCAGTGAAAAAATCCCGGCGAAGCTGAAGGCCAAGGTAATCGTTCTATCGTGATTCGTCGTCCTGGCCGCCAAAAAACCACCCCACAGCATGCCACCAGCCGAAGCCAGCATGTAAAAAGTGTAGGCAGTGGTGGCAGAACCCAGCGACATGTCATACATCTGACGCAAGCTGGCGGATGAAAAACTTTGTATGCCACCCAGTGCCATGGCAATCATGAAGAAAAAGCCGAAACACATCCATACCGCAGGTATGCGCATGAAATCCATCGCACCCTCGGCGGCTTTAGTTGCATGTGCTGCGCTTTTATGCTGCACTACTTCGGTATGCAACAAGTCGCGATAAAAAAACAGGACAGCCAACACGGTCAAAGGCAGGAAAGCCGCGCAAAACAAGGCGGTGCGCCAGGTTGTCAGACCGGCGATAGTCACCAGAAACACCGGCGCTGCTGCCCATCCCAGATTGCCAGTGATGCCATGCACAGAGAATGCATAGCCAAGCCTCTGGCTGGATACTTTTTTGTTGAGCAGGGTGTAATCAGAAGGATGGAATACGCTATTCCCTACCCCGGCCAACATGGAACCCATCAAGAGCATGCTGTAATTTTGCGACATCGACAATACCAGGGCAGCTACACCCAGACAGCTAATGCCGAAAAACAGCACTGCTCTGGCCCCAACTTTATCGACAATAAAACCTGACAAGGCCTGCCCTATGCCAGAAATCACAAAAAATACGGTCATCAGCAAACCCAGCTCAGCAAAGGACAGGCTGAACGCATCCTTAATCCAGGGAAACAGGGGTGCCAATATCATATGAAAAAAATGGGAAATGCCATGCGCCAGGCCAACGAGGCTGATCACCATCACATCCTTTTTCATATTCTCCGGCACTGCCTGGTTTGTCGCTAATGTCGTCATTAAAGTCTTCTCCTGTTTCCAAATGCACTTGCAGCCAGCCGCAAACAATCTGCAGGCAGGTATTAAGTCAGCTATTAAGTCAGCTATTAATAAGCAGTGTATGCAAATTCGCCCAGTCTGATTTAAGATAGATGGACAAACTTTATCGCATTTCCGCCAAACTAGGATTTATCATGGCAATTGACATCCTCACCGATACCCGCCCCCAGGCACCAGACAAGCGTCCCTCGCCTGAGCGCCCGGTGCGTCTGGCCGCCAGGAACTTGCCGACAGAAGAAGTCATCAGCATGCACAGCCACACCTGGGGACAGTTCACCTACACGCCCCAGGGCATGATGCAGATACTCGCGAACAATAACGCCTGGTTTGTGCCGCCATTGCGTGCAATCTGGATACCACCGAATGTGGCGCATGAGGTACGCATCATAGAACCCTCGCATCTAAGGCTGCTCAATATTCATGCCGATTTTGCACCTTTTCGTGGTACAGATTGCCTGGTACTGGAAGTTTCTCCCCTGCTCAGGGAATTGATTGCCTGCATGGAAGTGGTAGAAGTCGCCAGTCCACGTGAATTTCATATTGCGGCTGTCATCATGGATGAATTACAAGCAGCAAAAGCACTGCCCATACGCTTGCCCATGCCCAGGGATAAACGGCTTAAAAACCTGTGTGAAATTTTGCTGGCAGATCCAGCCTCTGGTTTGACCATGGAAGATTATGCAGTACAGGTAGGCGCATCTTCACGCACTCTGTCACGCCTGTTTGAGCAAGAACTTGATATGTCATTTACTGCATGGCGTCAGCAGATGCGCTTATCGAAGGCATCGCCATTAATCACCAGTGGCATGCCTTTATCGCAAGTAGCATCTGAACTGGGCTACGCGAGTCAATCAGCTTTTTCTGCGATGTTCAAAAAAACTTTTGGTGAATCGCCATCGAGTTTTTTCAAGCAGAGATAAGTTGCGCTGCAAGACTGGTTTTGAATCGCTAGTGACAAAAAAAGGGCAGCATTTAATTGCTGCCCCAACTTGCTTTCCTACTTTGGTATAGACCGGTAATCTATCCCCAAGTTCCCACTGATTTCAAGCCAGTTCCCCTGCTTTGCTGAATATCAGCTCGTGGTCTTTGGCATCAATCGCAATAATGTCCTTAGGCCCGAATTTGCCTTGCAATATCAATTTGGACAAGACATTTTCTATCTCTTGCTGGATGGCACGTTTCAATGGCCTTGCACCATATACAGGATCGAAACCTGCCTCTGCAATTTTTTGCAGCGCATCTTCGCTGACCTGCAAGCCCATGTCCATCTGGCGCAAACGCTGCTCCAGAGTCTTGAGCTGTATCTTGGCAATCGCCCCTATGTTTTTTGCATCCAGCGCATGGAAGACCACGATTTCATCAATACGGTTGATGAATTCAGGGCGGAAATGGGTTTTCACTTCACCCATGACAGCCATCTTGATGACTTCTGGATCACTGCCTTCCATCGCCTGTATCTGGTGCGAGCCCAGATTCGATGTCATGACGATCACAGTATTTTTAAAGTCCACCGTGCGGCCTTGTCCATCTGTCATGCGGCCATCATCCAGCACCTGCAACAGCACATTAAAGACATCATGATGCGCTTTTTCGACTTCGTCCAGCAAAATCACGCTATACGGTTTACGCCTGACTGCCTCGGTCAGATAACCACCCTCTTCATAGCCAACATAGCCAGGTGGCGCGCCTATCAGACGGGCCACTGAATGTTTTTCCATGAACTCACTCATGTCGATACGGATCAAGGATTCTTCTGTATCAAACATGAAATTCGCCAGCGCCTTGCATAACTCGGTTTTACCAACCCCGGTAGGCCCGAGGAACAGGAAAGAACCATAAGGGCGACCAGGATCGCCCAGACCAGAACGCGAACGGCGGATAGCGTCAGACACTGCAGTAATAGCCTCATGCTGGCCAACGACACGCTGATGCAAGGCGTCTTCCATATGCAGTAATTTCTCGCGCTCACCCTGCATCATGCGTGACACGGGTATGCCAGTTGCACGCGACACAATTTCCGCAATTTCCTCTGCACCGACCTGCGTGCGCAAGAGCTTCATCTTGCTGCCGTCTTGCTGGTTTTTATCCGCCTGAATATCTGCATGCTTGAGTTGGGCTTCCAGCTCGGGCAATTGACCATACTGCAACTCAGACATGGTTTGCCAGTCACCACGGCGTTTGGCTTCATCCATTTGCAGGCGGATTTTTTCTATTTCTTCCTTGATATGGGTGCTACCTTGCACAAGGGCTTTTTCTGCCTTCCAGACTTCTTCGAGGTCAGCATACTCCAGCGACAACTTGCCTATCTCTTCTTCAATCAGGATCAGGCGTTTTTTAGAACCCTCATCTTTTTCGCGCTTGACCGCTTCCTTCTCGATCTTCAGTTGTATCAGGCGACGATCCAGCTTATCCATGACTTCAGGCTTGGAATCTATCTCTATCTTGATCTTGGCCGCGGCCTCATCAATCAGGTCGATTGCCTTGTCCGGCAAGAAGCGGTCAGTAATATAACGATGTGATAATTCTGCCGCTGCGACTATCGCAGGATCGGTGATATCGACACCGTGATGGACTTCATATTTCTCTTGCAAGCCACGTAGGATCGCTATGGTTGCCTCTACACTCGGTTCATCAACAATAATCTTTTGAAAACGGCGCTCGAGCGCAGCATCTTTTTCTATGTATTTGCGGTATTCATCGAGCGTAGTTGCGCCCACGCAGTGAAGTTCACCACGCGCCAGTGCTGGTTTCAACATATTGCCAGCATCCATCGCACCTTCTGCCTTGCCTGCGCCTACCATGGTGTGCAGCTCATCGATAAAGACGATAGTCTGGCCTTCGTCCATCGCGATTTCCTTGAGCACGGCCTTCAGGCGCTCTTCAAATTCACCACGGTATTTGGCACCAGCCAGCAAAGCAGCCATATCCAGCGACAAGACGCGCTTGGATTTCAGGCTATCTGGTACTTCGCCATTGACGATACGCTGCGCCAGGCCCTCAACAATGGCAGTTTTACCGACACCAGGTTCACCGATGAGCACAGGATTATTCTTGCTGCGACGCTGCAGGACCTGGATGGCGCGGCGGATTTCATCATCACGGCCAATCACAGGGTCGAGCTTGCCCAGACGAGCACGCTCGGTCAGGTCCAGCGTATACTTTTTCAAAGCTTCGCGTTGCCCTTCGGCATCCTGGCTATCGACATTATTGCTGCCACGCACGGCGGCTATGGCTGCCTCCAGCGCTTTACGTGTCAGGCCATTTTCACGTGCCAGCTTGCCTGCTTCAGACTTATCATCGGTCAGGGCCAGCAAGATCATTTCACTGGCGAGGAACTGGTCGCCACGCTTTTGTGATTCCTTGTCCGCCAGATTGAGCAGCCCCACGAGTTCACGCCCGGCCTGTACCTGGCCATCGGTGCCACTGACCTTGGGCAAACGCTCCAAAGCGGCTTTCAAGGCATTACTGAGGGCTGTCACATTTACCCCTGCCCTTTGCAGCAGCGAATGGCTGCTACCATCGTCCTGGTTGATTAATGCCAACAAGACGTGCACAGGTTCTATGTATTGGTTATCATTGCCGACTGCCTGACTTTGCGCATCGGCGAGTGCTTCTTGTAGCTTGGTGGTTAATTTGTCGAGCCGCATGACTCTCTCCTGAATAATTAGTTAGCATACAATTTGGGGCAGGCCAGCCAATTTCAAGAATAGGCAAAGCTAAACTCGCAGTGCATTTCACGATGTTTGTTTTATATCAAAGACCACATGGATTTACATCAGATACAAATTACTTATCTTCCTGATCAGGATAGACTGCTGCTCAAACTGTCATTTGCAGAAAAGGACAAGCCCGCCCGACAAGAGATAGACCTCTTGTTTACCCGCAGCACGACCATGAAGTTCTGGCCAGGCCTGCTGGAAGCCATGGGCAAGCAAGTAAAGATGAGCAAACCCAGCGCTGCCCACGCCAGTTCAGAGTTGGTTCAAATGGAACATGAGGCCTCGGTGGCTGAAATGAAGGACAGCGGTCATTTCAATGCGCCACTGGAAGACGATGTTGAAAGCTGGCCGCTGGGCAAAGAAGCCATGTTGCCAGAGAATATACAATTCCACGTGCACGCAAAACTGCCATTCAGGATGGAATTTACGGTTGCCAGTGGCAAGAATTTTGAAATTGCCATGGGCAAGCGTTTGCTGCACGGCTTTTGTAAATTATTCCAGGATGCCGTTGAAAAAGCGGATTGGGGTTTCACCCTGGAAATGATGGGCAATGCGCCGGAGGCTCCTCCGGCGGGGATGCTGAATTAAGAGCTTAGCTAAAAGCGCCAACTAAAAACGACAAACTAAAGACGGCAAAATCTCAAGCGAATTTGCCGGATTTTTTAAATTGATTGGTTGCCTCTACCAGTGCCGCAGCAATGCCCGGTTCACCACCAGAGTGGCCCGCATCAGCAATCATCTGCAAACTCGCTTCTGGCCAGGCATGATGCAGACGGTGCGCAGTCACGGGCGGGCAAACCACATCATAACGGCCTTGCACGATGACGGCTGGCAAGTGGCGGATGCGGTCTATATCCTGAATCAACTGGTCTTCGTGCATGAATGCGCCATTGATCATGTAATGCGCTTCCAGTCTGCCCAGGCCTATGGCAACAGCATCTGACTCAAAATCGGCAATAGTGTCGGGTTGCGGCAGCAGGAAGATGCAAGAACCTTCATAACGGCTCCAGTTACGTGCTGCCTCAGTATAAATAGCAGGGTCGTCGCTGAACAAGCGTTTAGCATAAGCTTGCAGCAAATCATGGCGTTCTTCTGCTGGCACACCCTCGGCAAAACGCTGGTGCACTTCAGGGAAGAACCATTTCATGCCATTCACAAACCATTCCACCTCGGCCTTGGCACACAGGAAAATACCCCTGAGCACAAAGCCCAGGCACCTCTCAGGATGCGCCTCACCATAGGCCAGCGCCAGAGTCGAGCCCCAGGAGCCGCCAAAAACCAGCCATTGCTCTATACCCAGCATGGCGCGGATTTTTTCTATATCCTCCACCAGCAAAGCCGTCGTGTTATTGCGATACTCACCCAGCGGCAGGGATTTACCCGCGCCACGCTGATCAAACAGCACGATACGATAATGTGCAGGATCAAAGAAACGACGGTGATTTGGCGCTGTGCCTCCACCCGGGCCGCCATGCAGGAAAATCACGGGCTGGCCGTTGGGATTGCCACTTTCTTCCCAGTACAGGGTATGAATATCATCGACTTTCAACATACCAGTACGATGTGGTTCTATGGCAGGAAACAAAGAAGTAGTGTCAGCGCTCATGATGATCAGAGTGGATGTGGTTTAAATAATTAACAAGGATTATACCCATGTGTTTTAAGAAGCAATAGGCAATATTGCAATACCTGCGCGTGTATTGCGGTATAGACTTTTATTTCCTATGATGCTGTTTTTATATTCCAGGCCGCTGCCATGCCACTATCAGATCCTCAAGCAAAATCAAACGGACATGAACAGCCAGAAGTATCAGGCCTGTATCACTACTGGTCACGCATGATGGCAGCACTGAATGGCAAGAACCTAGGGCACAATCCCGAGTTCCACAGAGACCGCCTGCTCCTGCATGTGCTGGGACTGGGGCTGGAACAAACCACGCAGTATCTTCTGCAAAACCGCCCTGGTTTTACCGATTTCCAGACATGGGCCTTTGCTACAGCAGGCATTCCATCTGGCAGCGCCATCGCGCGCTTGCACAATCTGTATCAAGATGCGCCACTCCCGGATGAGATTCTGAACCTGTTCGGGCAAGTCAACAATATGCCCGACGTATTCAGTGCGGAAGACCTGCAGCATTGGTCTGAACATGGCTTTGTGGTCTTGTCCAACGCTGTGCCAATTGCAGATTGTGCTGAGGCTGAACAAGTAATCTGGGAGGCGCTGGGCGCACGCAAAGATGATCAGGCAAGCTGGTACCACAAGGGTCATGCAAACATCATGGTGCAGTTATTCCAGTCGGGCGCTTTCGAAAAAAACCGCCGCGCATTACGCATACACAAGGCATTTGCACAATTGTGGGGGACGGCAGATTTATGGGCGACCACTGACCGCTGCAGCTTTAACGTCCCTGAGAAAGAGGGTCATATTTTCCAGGGCCCTGACCTGCATTGGGATGTGAGTTTGCAGCAGCCCCTACCATTTGCAACCCAGGGCTTACTCTATCTGACCGATACGCCGCCAGAACAAGGAGCATTGACCCTGGTACCCGGATTTCACCGCAGACTGTCCACATGGCTGGGTGAGTTGCCAGTCAATACCAACCCAAGGGAACAGGATTTACATACGCTGGGTTCGATACCTGTGGGTGGCAAAGCGGGCGACCTGGTGATCTGGCAACAGGCCCTGCCCCATGGCAGCCGCCCCAATCGTGGCAAGCTACCACGCATAGTGCAATACATTAATATGCTGCCCAGTCAATTGCAGATACATGAAACCTGGCTTTAATATGCCGGGCTTTTGTTGAAGCAATTATTGAAGTAACCAATGAAGCAACATCACTGAAAAAATGCTTTATAAGTGGCAAAGCCGGCAAAACAACAAATAATGGACCCTATCAAATGTGCGCCGCTATGCAACAGGGCACAGCCGTAGTCACCACGATGCAGCAGGCTCATCGCCTCCGCTGAAAATGTGGAAAAAGTCGTCAGTCCACCGAGGAAGCCGGTAATCAGAAACAAGCGCCATTCAGGTGAGAGCTGAGGATATGCTGCAAAAAAGGCGACGGAAAATCCTATGACATAACCCCCACCCAGATTGGCAATCAATGTGCCTATCGGTAGTAGTGGCATTGCGCCATTAAACCATAATCCTAAAGCCCAACGCAGCCACGCACCGAACGCCGCACCTATGCCAACTGCCAGTGCACCCAGCCAGCTCATATACCACTCCCAGTTGCTTGTGGCATCCATTTTTGCAAAGCCCGATCATCGGATTCACGCGCATCCACCCAGCGTGCGCCTTCTGGCGTCTGCTCTTTCTTCCAGAAAGCTGCCTGGGTCTTGAGATAGTCCATGATGAATTCACAAGCCGCAAAAGCATCGCCACGGTGGCGCGTTGCCACGGCCACAAGGACTATCTGGTCGAGCGGCTGTAAGACTCCTACCCTGTGGATCACAATAGTATTGATCAGCTTCCAGCGCGCCTCAGCCTCTTTGACTATTTGTTCCAGCGCTTTTTCCGTCATGCCAGGATAATGTTCCAGCTCCATGGCACTGACGTCCCGGCCATCATTGATATCGCGCACCAGACCAACAAAACTGACTACAGCGCCTATGCCAGGGTTAGTCTGACGCAGTTGTGCCAGCTCGGCATTCAAATCAAAGTCAGCAGTCTGTACACGGATAGCCATACATCACCCGCCGGTAACTGGTGGGAAGAAAGCCACTTCAGCCCCTTCGCTGATGTCGGTATCCGGCTCGCACATCTGCTGGTTATAAGCCATGCGCAAGGCACGTCCGGGTGCCAGCACCTCAGCCCACACATCACCACGCGCTGCCAGCCAGGCCCTGACCTCGCCTACTGTTCTGACATCATCTGGCAAGACTACCTTTTGTTCGGACATGCCCAGTTTTTCGCGGAAACTGGCAAAGAAACGTAACTGTATATTCATTATCTAAAACACTGGAAATTGCGGTAAATTCAAGCGAGCAGCAGCTTACATCAAACTGCTGAAAGGGATATATCGTACCAGCTCGCCTTGGCGTATGCTCTGCCCTGGTGCAAGATCGATCAGGCCGTCACCCCAGACAGTCGAAGTCAATACACCAGAACTTTGATTGACAAACAAATCCAGGCCACCATCCGCATTGAGGCGCGCGCGCAAGAATTCATTGCGCCTGTCCGGCTTTAACCAGTCGAAGTCAGCACGCACCTGGTAAGCAGCAGGTTCCACTTTTTCTACACCCTGCATGCGCAGGATGAACGGACGCACAAACAGCAGGAAAGTGACGAAACTCGATACCGGATTGCCCGGCAAACCCATGAAAAATGCCTTGCCAACTTCACCAAAAGCCAAAGGCTTACCGGGTTTCATGGCGATCTGCCACATGTTCAGACTACCCTCGGCCTCAACTGCCGGCCTTATATGGTCTTCTTCACCAACAGAAACACCACCGGATGTGATGATGAGATCATGATCCTGGCTGGCATGGCGCAAAGTGTCACGGGTTGAGTCGAGCTTGTCTGGCACGATGCCATAGTCAGTGACGATGCAACCCAGGTCTTGCAATAGGCCATTCAGTGTGAAACGATTGGAATTGTAAATCGCGCCAGGCTTCAAGGCCTCACCAGGCATGGTCAGTTCATCGCCGGTAAAAAATATCGCGACCCTGGGCTGACGCAATACGGGCAATTGTGCCAGACCTACCGAGGCGGCCAATCCCAGTTCCTGCGCCCGCAAACGCGTGCCAGCTTTTAATATGGTAGAGCCCGCCTGAATATCCTCGCCCTGGCGGCGCACCCATTCACCAGCGCGCGGCTGGTGTTTGATGATGACAAATTCACCGTCTGCCTGACACTGTTCCTGCATGACGACCGCATCTGCGCCCGCAGGTATCATGGCACCGGTGAAAATGCGCGCAGCCGTACCTGACTCCAGCGCCTGTGGCACATGACCAGCCGGTATTCTTTGCGAAATAAGCAGACGCGTCTCGCCGCTGGCGCAATCACTTGCGCGTACAGCGTAGCCATCCATCTGGGTATTATCCGCAGGTGGAACATCCAATAAAGACGACTGATCTTCAGCGAGGATGCGGCCATTTGCCGCAATCGTGGGGAGTTTTTCATTAGCCCCGGCAGTGCAAACAGGGCGCACCGCTGACAATAAAAAATCCAGCGCTTCTTTGGTAGTCAACATGGGTTTGGACATGGTTCAGATTTCATCTCAGCGTATATGTGGGCAAGCTAATATATGGGCAAGCTACATTGTAGCCTGAGTCCCCAAGCTTTACTGTATGAGCTGAGAGCAAAGAACTATGTCAAATCTTAAAACAATAAATCCGCAGGCAAGACGCATGCGGATTTATTGTTTGGTATGGCTAGCAGCAACTTTATAGTCAATCAGGGTGCCAATAACATCTGACCATTCTGGAAAGTTACCCTGACCCTGTCGCCTACGCGATAATAGTTGTTTGGCTCTACCAGGATTGCACGCTGATCACCATTCGGCAGACGTAAAGTCAGCTCCAGTTTGTTCCTTGGGGTGGAATTACGTTCAATTTCATTGCCTATGACACCACCGGCGATAGCTCCGCCAACGGTAGCCAGATCACGCCCCGTGCCTTTGCCGACCTGATGTCCAAGCACACCGCCTAGCAGTGCACCAACCACCGCACCACCGCCAGAAGAACCGCCACTGCCGACATTTACCTCACGCACAGCAACAATCGTTGCTGTATCCACATAGGTATTCTGGTATTGCTGCGGATAATTCTGAGGATTTTGTCCGTAAGCAGGATACTGCGGCTGGGTCTGATATTGCTGTGGATACTGGTTTTGCGCGTGGGCAGGATAACGCTGGACAGCACATCCTGCCAGGGAAACAACAACGGCGATAGTGGCCAGGATAGTAAGCTTGCGCATAATGAACTCCGAAAAAAAGTAATGTACTCAATCAACGCGGTACTCAGACTATTGTTGACCGCAGGCACAAAAATATCACGCGAAGTAACAAAAAATTACTTTTTATTGTCAAAACGAAAATTCAATCAAACAATGAAGCAAAAGCTGTTTCAAGTGCTATATCTCCTTGCATCATAGACAATATTCATTTTTCTTACATGGAAATTGACGCACATTAAATATAAATAAGAACGATTATCATTTACTTTCAATATTCATTTCGTTACAATTGCGCTCTAATTTTTTTACATTCCTACCTCAGCCATTCTTGAAGAAAAGCCAGCGGTATTTTATTTTCATTATCATCCAGGAAATATTATGGTTCACATCAAGAGTCGCAAGCACTCCACTTTCAATACGCGCATCAACCACACCATGACGGTGGCAGCGGCGGCATTCTTGCTGCCTATCGCAGCACAGGCGGCTGATCCGGCCCTGCCTGAAGTTAAAGTGACTGCAAAAACCGAGAATGACTTCAAGGCAGACAAGGCATCTTCTCCAAAATACACGCAACCGCTGGTCGATACGACACAAACCATTACTGTCATCAAACGTGAACTGATTGATCAGCAAGGCGCCCTGACTCTGACAGAAGCGCTGCGCAATACGCCAGGCGTGGGCGCGTTCTTCCTCGGTGAAAACGGCAGTACCAGCACTGGTGACAGTATCTACATGCGCGGCTTTGATGCGTCCAGCAGCATTTATGTAGATGGTGTACGTGACCTGGGTTCGATTTCCCGTGATTTGTTCAATATCGAGCAAATCGACGTACTCAAGGGCCCGGCAGGTACAGATAGTGGCCGTGGTGCACCTACAGGCTCAGTCAACCTGGTCAGCAAACAGGCAACTCTTGATGATGCCATCCTGGGTAATGTGACTGTAGGCAGTGGCAGCCAAAAACGTGTAGCACTGGACTGGAACAAGGCTATCAGTGCTGAACAGGGTTCTGCATTCCGTTTGAACGTCGTGGATCAGGACAGTGGCGTGGTTGGCCGCAATGAACTTAAAAACAAACGCTGGGGTGTTGCGCCATCTTTCGCTTTTGGCCTGAAGTCTGCTACCCGCATCTATGTGAATTACCTGCATGTGCAGCAAGACAATGTACCTGATGGTGGCGTGCCCACTGTAGGTCTGCCTGGCTATACCAGCCCTGATCCAAAACGTCCTTTCATTGGATCTGCACCTAAAGTCAATCCAGAGAATTTCTATGGCTCTGTCAATGACTTTGACAAAGTCACAGCTGACATGCTGACTGGCCGTATTGAACATGACTTCAGCGACAAGTTGAAACTGATCAACACAGCACGCTATGGTAAAACCAGCCAGCATTACCTGCTGACATCCTTCATGGGTTCAACAGCCAATTTGCTGACGCCATCAACAACTGATCTCTCTACCTGGACACTGGCACGCGGTACGCGTACTTTGAAAGACCAGGAAAATGAAATCCTGACCAACCAGACTAACCTGGTGGCAGACCTGGATTTTGGCGGTCTGAAACACAGCCTGGTCGGCGGTGTTGAAATTACCAGCGAAAAACAAAATACCTGGGGCAATGATGGCCTGGGTACTTTGCCAGCAGCTAATTTCTACAACCCCAATCCCCGTGACCCTGTGACTGGCCTGAACCCGGTACGCAATGCCGTCTTTACCCGTGGTGCAACCAATACAGCCAGCGCCTATGTATTTGACACAATCAAGTTCAGCCCTGAATGGCAAGCCAATGCAGGCGTACGTATAGACCATTACACGACAGATTATTCTGCCGTGAGCCTGTCCACAGCCACAGCAAATCCGACCTTACCAGTGGGCACGCCAATCCCAACCAACCTGAACATGGCCGGCAATCTGGTCAACTTCAAACTGGGTGCTTTGTACAAACCGACCAAGGACAGCAGCGTCTATGCATCGTATTCCACGTCCAAGCAGCCGCCTGGTGGTTCCAACTTTGCCCTGAGCGCATCTGCCAGCAGCGCTGCCAATCCAAAGTTTGATCCGCAAGAGACCAAGAATATGGAAATTGGTACGAAGTGGGATTTGCTGGATCAAAAACTGTCTTTCACAGCAGCGATTTACCGTACCGAAGTATCCAATGAAGTCGTACAAAACCTGACAGACTTGCTGTACTACCAAACAGGCAAAAAACGCGTGCAAGGTGTGGAGCTGGGCGTGACAGGTGCGATCAACCGCAACTGGCTGGTCAGCGCAGGTTATACACGCATGGATACCAGTGTTGAAAGTGGCCCACTGGTGACTGCCAGCGGCATCAACAACCTGAGCTACACGCCTAAACAAAGCTTCACAGCCTGGACTTCTTATCAATTACCTATGGGTATCAAGATTGGCGGCGGCGCACGTTTTGTTGATGCGCTGTTGCGCGGCACGGATGGGGCAGTAGGTACACCTGCAAAGACAGAAGCGTATTGGGTATTTGATTCCATGGCCAGCTATGCCATCAACAAAAACATAGACCTGCAACTGAACATCAACAACATCGCTGACAAAGTCTATGTTGCTGCCATCAACAAAAGTGGTTACCGTTATACTCCAGGTACACCAAGGGCAGTCAGCCTGACAGCAAATGTAAAATTCTAAGGTAAGCAAACTGGCCCCTCTCCCTGAGGGGCTTTTTTCTGGAGCGTTCGTAATGATGTTACATATACCTGGCGTGCTCAGCCGTGAGCAAGTCAGCGCAATTAGACTAAGGCTGGACGCAGCCAACTGGGTTGATGGCAAACAGACGGTAGGTGCACAAGGCGCTCAGGTTAAACGCAACCGCCAACTGCCTGAACATTCTGCGCTGGCACAAGAACTGGGCCAGATCGTTCTGGCGGCATTAAAAAACAACCCTCTCTTCTTTGCCGCCGCCCTGCCCTTGCGCATCGTGCCGCCACTGTTTAACTCTTATGCCGGTGGTGAACATTATGGCCTGCATGTAGATGGCGCAGTGCGCAATGTTGCCAATGCCGCCAATGTCAACTATAGCCTGCGTACCGACGTATCTTCTACCCTGTTCCTGTGTGACCCGGAAGAATATAATGGTGGCGAGCTAGAAGTGGTTGATACCTATGGCACACATGAAGTGAAATTGCCTGCCGGTGACCTGATACTCTACCCATCAACCAGCCTGCATCAGGTCTTGCCAGTTACCCGTGGCGAACGCGTATGCTCTTTCTTATGGACACAAAGCATGATACGCGACGACGCCCGCCGCACCATGCTGTTTGAAATGGACCAGAACATCACCCGCCTGCGCAGCTTGCTTGGTGATAGTGTAGAAGTATTAAGCCTGACAGGCCAGTACCACAATCTCTTGCGCATGTGGTCAGAAACCTGAACTTGCTTACCACCTGCAAATTAAACAGCAAAGCCCGCAAAGATAAATTTCCATGCGGGCTTTCTTACTTAAAGGTAAACTTGCCTTAACCGAAGACTATCCATCCCAGCAAACGTACTCAGACCAGACAAACATGAAACTTGACAAGCACACCAGCCAGTCTGCCAGGAGCATGGATGTTTAAGCCGTTTGCCGATTACCTGTCGAATAAAAGATTTGCATCCCTGGATGGCTTGCGTGCCATCAGTATCATCGCCGTCATCTGGCATCACACTGCGCCTGCGGGTATCAATGAAATATTGACCAGCATAGGTGCACAAGGTGTGCAATTGTTCTTTGCCATCAGCGGTTTTTTGATCACGACCTTGTTGCTAAGAGAACGAGAGCGCAATGGCAAGATAGACCTCAAGGCGTTTTACCTGCGCCGTTCACTGCGCATCTTCCCGCTGTATTACGGTACTCTGGCGCTGTATATCGTCCTGGTATATGCACTGGAAAGACATTCTGAAGTGGGTCTGGCTTTCTTTCATAACCTGATCTACTTTGCGACTTATACCTCGAATATCTTCGTCGCCCTGGATGGGCGGGTCATTTTTTATTTTGCCTGGTCACTGGCAGCGGAAGAGCAATTCTATCTCGTGTGGCCACCACTCTTATTACTTGCAGGTTCAGTCAAAAGAGCCTGCACCATCCTGATCAGCGTCATCGTAGTTTGCGCAGCGAGTCAAATCGCAGGGCTGCACGCATTCGATATCATACAACTACCCATCGTCATCGGTGCCTTGCTGGCGATAGGCCTGAACAATGAGAGGCACTTTAGCTGGCTCTACCGCATCCTTGGGCAGGCTTGGTCTGCACCTCTGCTCTTCACCGCACTGTTATTAGTCTTGCTTGGTAATGTAATGCCTGGCTTTGTTGCTTCGATATTGTTTGCTGCTCTGGTTGGGACTTGCGTCATTCAGGAACGCCATCCTCTGGCACCCATACTGTCATTGAAACCCATCTCCTATCTGGGGTCTATCAGTTACGGCATGTATATGCTGCACATGTTGTGTAAGAACTTTGTCACCAAACTTTTCGGCGTCCTGCAGATTCACGAACCAGGCATCGCGGTTTTCTTGCTGACGCTGATTGTAGCTACCATCACTGCCAGCATCAGCTTCCGTTATTACGAATCCTGGTTCCTGAACTTGAAAACCCGGTTTGAGCGCTAAAACAAAAATCAGGCACGCTGCCATGCAAACTGCTCAAGCCTCGCAACAGATTTTCTACGTCCCCTGTGATCAGCCCCCGCATCAAACAGCGGTATCAATCCAGCAAACCGGGCAGCCCAGGAATTATCTGCCCTGAACTTGCTCAGGCCATCTGCACTGCTGCGATGCCTCAGGCAAGTCTTGAGCAAAGTAGTAAAATCACTCTCCCAATTGTATAAAAACACGCCATCTTCATTTGCCCGCAAAGACATCTCACCAAAGTCGGATGACAGAACCGGTATCCCCAGCGAGCGGTATTCATAGTACTTGATAGGATCAACCGAGGCCGTCAGCAATTTGCGCTTGAACGGTATCAAGCCTACAGAAAATTTCTGCATGGCCTGCATGGCACGTGCATGGCTGCATGCAGGCAGGATTTGTACATTCTTTGGCAGCGCGCAAGGTGGAGGTGTGAACACTGGCCCTATCAGACGCACAAGAGCGCGGGGATCAGTGATGATCAGGGAAGAGGCCAGCTTGACGACTGCATCCCAGTCAAACCAGTGCCCTATCGTACCCACATAGCCATACACGGGCGACTGCTCTGATTTTGGCAATGCAGGCGGCAGGTTATCACTGTCACAGGCATTCAGTATCAAGCTCAGTTTGTCAGCCTGATCCGAAAAACGTGAGACAGCGCTGGAAGAAACCACGATCTTATTGACCTTGGCTGCCAGATTGTCCTCGGTGTATTGCATGGCTTTGCTGGACCAGCCTTCATAGAAGGCCGGAAAATCATCCATGGCATCATACATGGATGCCATCTCAGGGTAGCGCGCCAAAACCTGCAAAGCCAGCTTGGATGGTTTGCCCACAACTATCTGTGCTTTACGGTTCCCAACAAATGCGTCTATCTCTACCATGGCTTTGCGCCAAAACCATTGCTGCAAAAACCCGGAAGCAGGCAAAGGTTCTATCGGCAAGGCAGGAACCTTGACCAGTGTTAACCAATCCGCTTTTTCCGGATTTTCTTTATCCTTGACAGTGCCAGCAACAGTGGATGTCTGCGCAAATTTTGCAGTCAGCAGGCGTTGCACATCACTGATGTCTGGCAAACGTGTGGGATACGGGTCCACCCACAACACCCTCGCATTGAATTGTTGGTGAAACCAGCGCACAAACTGATGCGGTCTTTGGGCAAAGCTGTTCCACGGAACAGGCGATAGATAGACGAGGCGCATCATGCAGGCTCGGCTTCAACTACTGCTTCAACTGCTGCTTCGCTATGGCTATCGGCAGTATTATCCTGGGCTGCATAATACTGCTGGAGTACCCGCACTATCCGTCCAGCTGCCAGCCCATCGCCATAAGGTGATACACCCCTTGCCATCTCTTTGTAGGCAAGCTCATCATCCAGCAGTTTTTGTGTCTCTGCGACGATGTTGTCGTAATTTGCACCAACCAGCTTCACTACACCCTGCTCTACAGCTTCAGGCCTTTCGGTTTCTTCACGCAAGACCAGTACAGGCTTGGCCAGCGCCGGCGCTTCTTCCTGTACGCCACCAGAATCACTGATGATCAGATAAGCATGCTTCATCGCTGCCACGAAAGGGGCATAATCCAGCGGAGCACACAAATGAATATTCGCGCAAGCACCCAGCGTCGCATGCGCAACTTCCTTGACGTTAGGATTTGGATGCACAGGGTAAAGGAACTGCACATCCGGGTTATCCTGCGCCAGCTTCAATATGGCGCGGCAGATATGGGTAAATGGCTCACCAAAATTCTCACGCCTGTGTGAAGTGATGAGCACCATGCGCTTGCTGGCATCCAGCTCTATGCCCAGGTTCAGTTCACGTTCAGCCGTCATCAACAAGGCATCAATCACGGTATTGCCTGTGACGATGATGTCGTTATCGGCCACACCTTCACGCAAGAGATTCTGGCGTGAGCTTTCTGTCGGGGCAAAATGCCATTGAGCGAGGCGGCCGGTCAATACCCGGTTTGCCTCTTCTGGAAATGGATTTTGCTTATCCCAGGTACGCAAGCCCGCTTCAACGTGGCCAATAGGTATGCGATGGTAAAAACAGGCCAGCGATACTGTCATGACAGTCGTGGTATCGCCCTGTACCAAGACCACATCTGGTTTCTCCTCCAGCAAGACTGCATCCAGGTCCAGCAACATGCGGCCAGTGAGCGTTGTCAATGACTGGTTAGGGCGCATCATGTTCAAATCAATATCTGCTTCAATATCAAAAAATGACAACACCTGATCCAGCATCTGACGATGTTGTGCCGTTGCCAGCACCCTGACCTGCGCCCAAGGTTCTTGCTTCAAGGCCAGAATAACAGGAGCCATTTTGATGGCTTCAGGACGCGTACCAACGACACACAATATTTTTTTCATGATGATTTACTTTCAGATTCAGAAATTACTGTCCATGCATTTCAATGCAATGAAGGTTTTTGAAATGCTTTTTCCATTGCCCTGGCACGACAGTCCCAGTCATTGGCATCTGCCAGATCAGCCAGGCGCCGGGTAAATTCAGGGTCATCTTTCACCGCAAAGGCGGCATCCAGCGCGGTGCTTAGCGATTCCACGCTATTGCCAGAAAACACTTCTTCAAACGCGACGCACTCCGCCATATCCCTGGTCACGACCACAGGTTTTTCCAGCGCAAAGTATTCAAATAATTTGAGGGGCGAAGTGGTACGGGCGATTTCGCCGGGGGCGAATGGAATAAAACAAACATCAAACTGGCGTGCATAGGCTGGCAGAATTTGATAATCCACCGTGCCCATATACAAAAGATTGTCAGCCTTCACCAGTTTGTCTGCACCGCCGTAGTAGTCAGGCCCGATAAACACAAAACCCAGATCAGGGCGACTGTGAACCAGATCAGCCACGGCCTCATACCATAGCCAGGGAGCAAGTGCACCGAAATAGCCAACCACCTTGCTGTACCTGGCACGGAAGTTTTGCAGGCTTTGCGGCAGCGGCGTGCTAAGGTGCTTGGGGTGACGATAATGCGCGGTGTCCACACCGTTTTGCGCCAGGATGACCTTATCTGCGCCGACAGCAGCGATGGCTTCTTCATACAATTTTTTAGCAGATGCCACCACATAATCTGCGCCGCCATTGAAAGCGAAATCCTTCAGCGCCAGCAAACGGCGCACGTTTTCTGCATCGCCACTGATTTGTGGGTCGATATGGTCTATGTACTCATACACTAGCGTGCCGCGCCTGCCGTTTTCCAGTAACAGCTCTGGCGTATTGGCATAGGCAGTTGAATACAATGAACGCACTACCCCCTGCAATTGATTGACTTCATGCCGGTTCGTGATCCAGACATTTTTCGCCACCTCCCTGCAGCCCTGCACATCATCACCTGCCCAGTTATCGGTACGATAAATGACCAGGTAACCTAGACGGCCAAAAGCAGCGGCGATATGCTGGGGACGTTGGTACAGAGGTACATTCCAGTCAATAACCAGCTCCTGTATAAAGATGCCCTTGTAATCGGCACGACGCGACAAGACCTGTTGCTGGAATTCAGGCCAGCTTAAATCTGTATTTTTAGCGGGCTTTACAGTCGCTGGCGCACCTGGGTTGTCAATGACGACTGGAATTCCGGCAGCCACCAACTGTGGTGTATTAAGCCGCAAAGCGGATGCTCTCACCCAGCGCACGAAATCATGCCTTGGCCCATGCAATGCCCAGCGCATTTTTGCTGGCAAGCGCCAGAACATAAATTTCGCCAGGTCATAACACGCACGCCCTGGGCTTTGAAAAAACTGTCTGGTAAAACGCAAGGGGCGCGTCAATATCCAGGAATAAGACTGCTTGATCTCCCTGATAGCTTGCTCTTTGTAATGCACATCCAGATTCAGTCTGCTGATTTGCGCATCACGCAGATCAAGTTGCTGAAGCAGCTTTTCGTAATCATCTGCCTTCTTTTGCAGATCGTCAGTCACAATCTGCAACCCGGATTGAACTTTGTATTGCGCCTGCAATGCATGTTCACGACTCACCAGTTGATCATTCAGACCAAGTATCTGCTGCACCTTCTCGTCTATGCCTTGCTGTAGCTTTTCACACTTCAACAGCAATTCAGCGATATCCAGTTGTTGCTGTTGATAAGCCCTTTCATGTTGCAGCAACATATGCTCTTGATGGACGCTTTCCAACTCTAGCGATTTTTGCGTTTGCTGTGCCTGCTGCAATTGCAGCTGCGATTCGCTCAATGATGTTTGCAATTGAAGCAGTTCAGATTCCACGTCGGTTTGCGTCAAGTGCACATGACTCAAACGCAAGCCCAGTTTTTTTAGCCAGCCCATATCTGCATACATCAGCATGATTTGCTCGCCCTGCCACAGGCTATTTGGCAAAAGGCGGCAATCCATTACCTTGGCCCAAATGAGGCTGAAGCCATTTTCCAGTTGCAGTGAAATATTCTCAGGCAAGAAAGAATAGAAATGCTCACTCTCACGCTCCAGCTCGCGGTAAGGCAAGGCCAACACCAGTGCCTTGCTTGCTCTCTGACTCAGTGTTTGCAAAACCTGGTAGGGCTGATGAAAATGTTCCAGCGTATTCGAAGAAAACACAACATCAAATACATCCTGATCTGAAGGCGATGACGTCAGCCAGTCGGTATTTGCAAACGCCAAGGCGGGATAACGCGCATGCGCCTGCTGTATGGCCGCGGCAGAAAAATCGACACCCTTAATTTGTTCAGCCGGTACATGGCTGGCCCAGACATCAGTTCCATCACCCTGTGCGCAGCCCCAATCCGCCACACTTAATTTCTCTTGCCTGATTTGATCCAGCAACCAACCCGGCAATTGCTGAATGGCGATGCTGGCAAAGAAACGCGATTGTTTGTCGCCTTTGCAAGCGACCCAATCATTTTCAAATCGCGCGTCCCAATAAGCGCGGGAATTAATTTCTGTTTGCATGTTCGTGTTATCTATCACTGATTAATTTTGATGAAGAATGCGTCATTGTCTTCAGGCAGCCAGTTTCTTTAGCTTGAGGTCAAGAGCAGGCGCAACAATCTCTTGCGAGATCGGCGGTTGAAACAAACCAAAGAAGCGCTGATCCGCGAGCGAAGAAAAGTAATGCGCACCCTCTATGTATTCGTAGTAATGAATGTCACGATGCAGGCGGTTCTCTACTGCGGCAACCAACAGGTATTTGCCAGTAACCAGTGGGTTGGTGAGTGTGAAGCTGACTTCAAATTCTTCATCGTCCGGCAAGCGCCTGGTTTCAAAATCATGGGTAGTCGAAACAATGAGGTCGCTGCCTTTTAAATCCTTGATCGAAACAGCAATACTCAAGTGCTCTCTGTCTATGCTTTGCGGTATGCGCAAACTGATCCTGATCTCCATGCTTTTGCCCCACTCATGGACATCGCGGCGTGCACCACTGGCATCCAGCACAGCGGCGGAAAGAATAAAGCCCTTATGCGAACCCCAGTGAGTAACTGGCCGGCTGTCTAGTGCGATGTCTTCCACCACCACTTCAGTCAGTACATTTCCCAATGCAGGAACATTGGCAGAGTGCATGGCTTCATGTTCACCATCGTCGCCGGCATCATCGTCCTGAAACATCATTTCCATATAGCGCCCAGTCACAGGAAAGACATCACCCTGCTCCAGCATACGCCCTTTATCGAGCCAGATGGCACGGTCACACAGGGTACGTACCGAGCTAACGTCATGGCTGACAAACAAAATACTGGCACCAGTTTTTTGTATGTCCTTGATACGGCGCATGCACTTGGCGACAAAGCGGGCATCGCCTACAGCCAGCGCCTCATCCACAATCAAAATCTCTGGATCAACATGAATCGCAATCGAAAACGCCAGGCGAGCATACATGCCACTGGAATAGGTTTTGACTGGTTGATCCAGAAAATCACCGAGCTCAGAGAAAGCCAAAATCTCGCCCATGCGTTCCAGCATCTGCTCTTGCGGGAAACCCAAGATCGCCGCATTCAGCAAGACATTTTCACGTCCGGTAAATTCAGTATTAAAACCCGCCCCCAGCTCCAGTAGAGCCGCCAGCCTGCCATACGTCGTTACAGTGCCAGTTGTTGGCGAGAGCGTGCCGCATATCATTTGCAACAGGCTGGATTTGCCACTGCCATTGCGACCTATGATGCCCACGGTCTCACCTGGTGCTATCTCGAATGACACATCGCGCAAAGCCCAAAATTCACGGTAATAGGTTTTGGAGCGGGATAAAAGCATTTGCTTCAACCTGTCCTGCGGCTTGTCGTAGAGCTGGTAGCACTTGCTTAAATGCTCTACCTTGATGGAAAACTTAGAGGACATCAGCAAACCCCTTGCGCGTCTTTTGAAACCAGGCAAAACCCAACCAGGCAACAACACCAGACAATAAAAAATAAACCAGCCAGCATTGCCAATCCAGTGGCTTACCCCAGATCATGGCATCACGACTCTGCTCTATCACCTGCGTCAAAGGGCTGACTTGAACCACGGCACGAAAACCATCCGGCAAAGCCGCTATCGGATAAAACACCGGCGATAAAAATGTCAGCACTGATACGGCAACACCCACCACCTGATGTATGTCACGAATAAAAACCCCCAGCGAAGCCAGCAGCCAGCTCACACCCAGGCTCAACAAAACCAGCGGCAGCAACACCAGAGGCAAAACAAATATCGTCGCAGGCGGCACACCAAAAAATATCGAATAAAAAATCAACCACACTGTGAAACTAACCATCAAATGAAAACAAGCCGCCCCCATTGCGACTATAGGCAAAATCTCCAGCGGGAATATCACCTTCTTGACGTAGTTCACATTGCTGACCACCAGACCAGGCGCACGGCTCACGCATTCAGAAAACAATCCAAACACCATCAGCCCCGCAAACAACACCAGTGCAAATTCCGTCTTAGATTCAGACCCACCAGCCCAGCGCGCCTTGAACACCACACTAAACACAAAGGTATAAACCGCCAGCATCAACACAGGATTAAAAAAAGACCACAACAAACCCAGCAGCGAGCCTTGATAGCGCACCAACACTTCACGCTTTATCAAACTCACGATGAGCCTGCGATGCTGCCGTAAAGAAGCAAGCAAGTTCAAAGGGGTAATGGACGGTACTGCGTGTGGATTCATTCAATTCATTTCAAAAATTTCGCGACACATTCAGAGTCACCAACTACCAGCACACAGCCACAAAAAGTACAGACGAAACTCATCCTCCCCATAGGGATAAAGAATGTTCAAAGCCTGAACAAGTGGAGATAATTATTTGAGCAGCACAACTAAGCGCACCGCTTTCACGTCCGGCAAACAGATGCCAGACTCACGCACAAGAGCCAGTACAAGCTCACATCATGCAAGCGCTGATCTACTGCGCATCACAGAGACGCTAAGACGCGCTCTGTCAGGTGGGGATTATAGGGAGGAGACAGGAAGAGTATTTCTAACAAGTGTCGTGCAATTGTATGCAATTTGTACACATGTAGAGCGATGAGATTTTTTGACATGTGAATATTGCGATTTGAATCTATAGAGAAAATTCACGCAGAATGCCGCATACCCTGAAGCCTGGAAGCTTCCAATATGGCCGCATTGACAGCCATGCCCATAGGAGGAGATTGCAATTCCCTAGCTTCGTTAAAAGACAGGGTCAGCACCCCCACGGAGGAAGCACAATCAAATTTTTTCTTGGCATCTTGTATGGAGGATGTAATTAACGCGTTCAATTCATCTGTAGCGCAGAACACCATCAATACTCCATCTACCAAATCCAGTTCTGCAAGAGGATCAAAATGTCTAATTTTTTTAAGAAAGCTCTCAACGCCCTGTGACAGCTTTACATACACAGCTATGCACGAGACCTGTTTGATTTCCGGCATATTTTCGCTTTTTCTAAACGGTCGCAAAAGGACGTCAAAATTTCGAATCAATCTGTTGTAAATTATTGCCACCCAACCCTCCATAAAAAGTAACAGCAAGTTCTGAAGTTTTTGCGTTAGCATATTATTTGCATCATTACCGACTCTATTTGAATTAAGAGCAGCAGCAACTTCTAATTTGTTATAGGTCTATATGGCGCATGGAGCACTGATTCAGGCGAAATGACATAGCGCTCAAAGAAATCATCTAAACTTTTTGCGACACAAACAGGCTGGCCATCGTCGAAGCCCTCAATCCAGACTTCCGATACAGCCTCTGAGACTGGCTTTAGCCGGAAATGATAACAGTCTAAAAGATAGTCTGAAAAAATGACCCCAAATTCTGACAAATCTTGATTCGCATGCGAGATTTCTTGCAGAGACCAAATTCGCCAATTGTCATCATTCATATTTGACATTCCACCAAGAGACTCATACAACGCAACAACGTCGTCTGTGGCAGGAACACCGATATCATTAAAGACTTGATGTATAACCTCCTTCGGAAACGGGGGATGCATCTCAATGTCTTGATCTCTCCAACGAGTCACAAGTTCGCCAATATTAGACTTGAGACTCATGAAGTCCAACTAATCAAAACAAACTTCACGATGTATGTCATTAGCTCTCCTGATCGTCTATTTTTACAAAAAAAGTGTGCGAAAAAGTCAAGGTAAGTCACTCAACCTTGGCAAACTCGGCTGCATGCTTACGCAAAAATTGCAAATCAATCTATCCGAAAAACCAGCTCCTTCCATTCTTTAAATTTTATTGATTCTCTCATTTGATACCAACTCGCACG
This sequence comes from Undibacterium sp. Tian12W, assembly GCF_049339405.1. NCBI lineage: Bacteria > Pseudomonadati > Pseudomonadota > Betaproteobacteria > Burkholderiales > Oxalobacteraceae > Undibacterium > Undibacterium sp. Tian12W. The sequence continues at coordinate 13,556 of NZ_JBMPPK010000034.1, read as the reverse complement.
AAAACCTCTACGCAAAATACTGGCATGTGGCATCTCTGCCGGGACACTCAATTTCACGTTTTCATATGTCAATAATTTATAGTCAGCATCAAGCTCACTGGTGGGGACAATTAAATAGCAGTAGGAAGTTTCATCGTTTACACATAAAGCACAAAACCTAACGCCAAATTTTTTATCATCTGCGTCTTGATACTTTAATTTTATATCTTCTTCATCGACGCATTCATTCTCAAAAATTTTCCATTCTGCTCTACCACAACAAATAGTGTGTTCTGGAGCTACCCATACAATTTCCCCTGGATAGCCTTGCTGCTCAAGAAACTTGCGAAAAACAGGTATTATTTCTTCGAATTTTGGGTTCATCCGTATTGTCAATTAGATTGATAGTTCAAATTGGTCGATTGAAAATATTAGCAACAGACGATTGCACATATACCGAGTCTTTAAAAACTGGAAATTGCTTTACCTTGAAATAAACCGATTGCACGGAATCACAGAATTAGATTTCATGAAAATATCCTTTTAAGGGGGAGACCAAAATATATAAGTGTCCGATATTGACAGCACGCATTTATTTTTCTCTATTCTCGTAAGACGGGAAACTTCAAAACGGCGGCATCAAGATAAGCCTGAGTCTCAGCACACAACACTGACGACGCACGTATTTCGTCGGTAACCAAGTCAAGTATTTCCGAGAGGTAGCGTACCCCCAAAGGCCATTGCAAGTTGCGTGCGATCCGAATCCGAAGAGTCGCAGTTCGTGTCCGTATATCTGCAATCTTGGACACATCATTGCCAAGAGACGCCGTCATCAGTTTTACTATATCACTACTGAACCCTGGCGGCTGTGGTAACAAGTCAATTGACCAGCGAACGCATTCCTGCAATAAGAATTCTGGTGTCAACAAATCCTCAAGCTCTCGCGCCTCATCAGCATCCTCGTATTCCTCCAAGAGGTCAATTAAAACAAACGGTTCGACACCGAGTGGACCTGTCTTGGAGCAAAACAGCCGATTAAGAGTATCCGCATCCTTCCAAGGCAGGAAACATTGGCCTGCGCCTTGATTTTGAACCTTTTGATCCGCATAAGGAAAAAGAAAGTATTTGCCTAATTGCGTTTCGTGGCGTGTCCAAATATCTAAAAAATCTTCAATAATTCCGTCGCGTACAGGGAGAGCATAACAACGAAACCACCAAGAGAATAGTGCTTCTTCATCGTTGCCGTATTCAAAGTCTGATGTGTCAGGGTTAATTACCAAGGGAATCATTCCTGCCATGACCTCGCCCAGAATAAGACCAGTACTGGAAACCTCATCAGCAACGGAGTCAGGATCAACTGTCTGCAGAATTTCTTGATCGTACTTTTTGCAAGTGCGACTGAACGCGAATTCCATACCCCAGCAATAATCTGTTGGCGCGAGCATTGTGACGAGAAAAAGCTTCGATTCAGGCAGTTCTGCAAAAATGCAACGCGAAGCATTGCCCCGCAAATTATATAACTTCTCGTTGTCCAGACGCAGGTAGTCAGTTAAGTCAAATTTTATTTGTTCCATGATTAATTGGTTGGTGTTTTGCAAGAACTATTTTTCCAACCGAATTTGGTGGCCTCAGTTCAAAAATTTTTTCGATCAAATTTGGCGAAACCCGGTAACGGCAGGTCGCTCATTTAATTAGAGATTTACTAGGTAGAACTACCTAACATTTCATTTGTCGCAGCCACACTCGCAAGCCAAGTTCTTACATTTTCAAAACGGGTCGCTGAAAGACCTTCCACTTCCAATACTGTTCCGGCGGGGTAGCATGCCATATCATGAACAATTATCAGAACCACTTTACCATCTTCAGGAGGGTGCAATGCAATCATATTATCAACATCATGAAAAGACAGAACCGTATCTTCGTCAACAGTAATAATTTTCACAAAACTATCCGAAATAACAAGCAAGCCCCTCGGCGCATTAACGTCGTTTAAATCTTTCCATTTTTGTTCAAGTTGATTACTCAGTGAAGGTTCATATTGAGATGCATACTGCAACTCCCTCACAGGAACTATATAGTTGGAACAATCACTGGTAGTCGATTTGAATCCATTGCATACGCCATAAAACTCCTTCAATTCACCAGCCAACTGGCAACCGAGCCGATTTTCAACTTTTGAAATGTCATCTACATCTGCAGGCGCATTCAATGAAAACACACCTCCCCCATGGCACATCGAAGTTTGCCAAGCGGGAATAAAAGATTGCACCGATAAAATTCGTAACTTATCCGATACTTTTCTAAATTTTCTCAGTTTCCATGCCGCGTCCAGGAGAGCGCGAAGGAATCCAAATATTGCCATGACTCATTCCAATGAAAATCAAGTCGAAACTACAATAGCGCACATTCAGAAAATGTCGGCATTGACGATAAGCCCCCCCTTCTGTCTGCTCGCGAAACTAAAGCCGGGGCTTTCGACGAATTCGTCATCCTTTAGCAGAAGTTGATGGAAGGTTGCAAGCAAACGAATGCTAGTGTCCTAAAATAGGCATGTTTTATTTTTTTTATAACGCAAATATCGACAGACATTGTATCGACCTCTTTAAAATTTCAGAGGAATTTCTCTTGCAGAAAACCTCTGGCAATTCCTGCCTTTACCATTTCTATTCGCTCTGGGGTCGGGTTATAACCGCGCTTCCCCACGTAGGCAACATAAGTCTCATAAGAGTTAATTGTTGGAAACCAAGGCAAAGCATATTGATCGATCAAAACCAAGAGTGATCTTAAACTAAGCTCCATGACTTGTTCGTCTTCAACAGAAAGCAATGGCTCCCCAAACATATCAGTGGGGAACCCATCAGAGAGACGTCCCCCGATCAAAGAATAATCAGGCGGAAACTCTCCAAGCTCGCCATTTGAATGATTTACCCAAGGCGACCATATCGTCACCTTGATTTCAAGAAAATCTCCTGAGCTAATCCTTGTTACAAACATGTCAAATAAAGGGCCGCGTTTCCGCCAGAAAATGAATTTCTTTTCTACGGCAAAACCGCGACGCCGCATCTCGTCGTGAAACCATTTACTCGCGTATTTATCAAGTTGGGAAAAAGTAGTCATAGAAATGTTAATAAGACAACATGGCCAATTTATAAAATTGAATGATCGATTTCTTCCAGCCCAAAAAGAAAAAGGCCGGATTATTCCGGCCTTCGATATGATGCTACGTGCTTGATTATATTGGCGGAGAAGGAGGGATTCGAACCCCCGATACTATTGCTAGTACGCCTGATTTCGAGTCAGGTACATTCAACCACTCTGCCACTTCTCCGGCTTGGTTGTTCGTCATAAACGAAGCCTGTGATTATAGCAAAGAACTTGCTCAATTCAAAATTACACGATTAACAAGCCTATGAGACATGGGCGCGCATCGCTGCGGTCGTGACATGAAGATGTCATAAAGCAAGACTATATTCTGATGCAATGCGGCAAGATGCCATTTGCTATTATTGCAATAATACAACAGCAATTATGACTACACCTGGCATTTCAATATTAGGATCAGCTTCAATGGAAAGTAGTTTAGCGGGGGATACTGTGGATTATCTGTCTCAGCAAAACCTGGTATCAGAGCAAGACATCAGCCAGTTCGGTGTACAGTCTGCAGCGCTGATGCTGGCGCATCTGCAGCGTATTATTGAGCAGCGCCTGCTTACTGCGCGCTTCCAGCCCATCGTGCAGATGCAGAATGGTGACATCCTTGGCTATGAGGGTTTGATACGTGGCCCTTCGGACAGCCCGCTGCACTCCCCTGTCAATTTGTTCAAAGCTGCGTGGGACAATAATCTGACGGTGACGGTAGAACACTTGTGCCGCCGTATCGTGCTGGAACAATTCGCTGCGCAGAAATTGCCTGGCAAGCTGTTTTTGAATGTCAGTCCAGAATGTTTGTTGCAGAGAGATGTGCGCTATGGTGAGACGCTGGATTATATCCATGAGCTTGGCATTAACCCTGAACGTGTCATCATAGAATTGACTGAATACCAGCCCACGCACGACTATGCCTTGTTGTGCGAGGCTGTCATCCATTATCGCGAGATGGGTTTTGAAATTGCGATTGATGATCTGGGTGAAGGTTTTTCCAGTCTGCGTTTGTGGTCAGAATTAAAGCCTGACTATGTCAAAATCGACATGCATTTTATCCAGGGCATAGATCATGATCCAGTCAAGGCGCAGTTTGTGCGCTCAATACAAAGCATCGCTGAGAAATCTGGCACACGCGTCGTTGCTGAAGGTATAGAAACCCAGGCTGAGTTATTAGCGGTGCGTGACCTGGGTGTGGCCTGTGGCCAGGGCTACCATATTGCCCGCCCTCACCCAACTCCTGCGCGTGCAGTATCGGCTGAAGTGGCGCGGATTTTAACGCCGAACCAATATCAGGCTGCGCGACGTACCTCTGGCAGTTTTGAGCAGGCGGCTACGGTAGAAAAGATTTTAAAGACACCACCGACGATTTCTTCGCGGATGTTGAACAACCAGGTTGATGACATCTTCTTGCAAAACCCCAAATTGCAGATCATTCCCGTGGTGGATGATGGCATGCCTGTGGGATTGATCAACCGTTATCACATGATAGACCGTTTTGCCCGCCCTTATCAGCGTGAGTTGTATGGCAAAAAACCTTGCACGGTTTTTATGGAAGCGCATCCTGTCATTGTCGATAAAAATACCAGCATGCAGGATGTCAGCCACATTATCGTGGAAGCCAATTCTGAGCAGTTAATCAACGGTATTATCATTACTGATCAGGGCCGCTACATAGGTTTGGGTAGTGGGCCGGACTTGATGCGCGAGATCACGCAGATGCAAATCAATGCGGCGCGTTATGCCAACCCACTGACGCAATTGCCTGGCAATGTACCTATCAACGAGCATATTGATGTATTGCTGCAAAAAGAGCAGTCTTTTTGTGCCTGCTATTGCGACCTTGATCATTTCAAACCGTTTAATGATGTCTATGGCTACCGCCGTGGTGACGACATCATACAAATGACCAGTGATGTATTAAAGCAGCATTGCGACCAGCAGCTGGATTTTATCGGCCACATCGGTGGCGATGATTTCATCATCCTGTTCCGCAGCGAGGATTGGGAAGTACGCTGCCAGGCCATACTGGCGAGTTTTTCAGCTGCCATCTACGATTTTTACAGTAATGAAGACCGCGAAAGAGGTGGCTATCTCAGTGAAGACAGGCAGGGCAAAAAAGTCTTTTACCCGCTCGTCAGCCTGTCTCTGGGTGTCGTGAAGTCAAGGGCAAACCGCTATTACTCACATCACCAGATATCCATCGCCGCATCAGATGCGAAGAAGCAGGCCAAGAAAATTCACGGTAACAGCCTGTTTGTAGATCGTCGTTCTGAAATGGATTTGCTGGTAGGTTAAACGTAATCTGTAAACAAAAAACGCGCTTCACTTTATGTAGTGAAGCGCGTTTCTCATTAAATCAGGACCAATTAAGCTGCTGGTGCCAGTTTTTCCAGACCACCCATGTATGGGCGCAAAGCTGTCGGGATGACGACAGAACCATCAGCCTGCTGATAATTTTCCAGCACAGCCACCAGAGTACGGCCAACTGCCAGCGCAGAGCCGTTCAGGGTGTGTACCAATTCTGGTTTGCCCTGGGCATTGCGGAAGCGGGCCTGCATGCGGCGCGCCTGGAAGTCGAACATATTCGAAATCGAAGAAATCTCACGGTAAGTGTTTTGTGCTGGCAGCCATACTTCCAGATCGAAAGTCTTGCAGGCGCCAAAACCCATGTCACCAGTACACAGGCTCATGACGCGGTAAGGCAGTTCCAGCTTGGTCAGAACTGCTTCAGCATGGCCGACCATTTCATCCAGGGCTTCCATGGATTTTTCTGGGTGAACGATTTGTACCATTTCGACTTTGTCGAATTGATGCTGACGTATCATGCCGCGAGTGTCGCGGCCTGCGCTACCGGCTTCAGAACGGAAGCATGGAGTATGCGCCGTCATTTTGATGGGCAATGCATCGGCAGCGAGTATCTCGTCGCGCACGGTATTGGTGAGTGTGACTTCGGAAGTAGGGATCAGGTAAAACGTCTCGCCTGTACCTTCTTGCCCACCTTTTTTCACTGCGAACAAGTCTTCTTCAAACTTGGGCAATTGACCCGTGCCGCGCATGGAATCAGCATTGACCATATAAGGCGTATACATTTCGGTGTAGCCATGGTCCAGCGTTTGCATGTCGAGCATGAACTGGGCCAGTGCGCGGTGCAGACGTGCCATACCGCCCTTCATGACGGAGAAACGGGAACCAGTCAGTTTGACTGCAGTTTCAAAATCCAGGCCCAGGGCAGAACCGATATCCACATGATCTTTGACTTCAAAATCAAAAGCGCGTGGCGTACCAACCTTGCGTACTTCTACATTGCCAGTTTCGTCTTCACCGACGGCTACGGATTCATGCGGCAGATTAGGAATGGTTTGCAGAAATGCACTCATTCTTGTCTGCAAATCACTCAGATGCGCTTCGGATGCTTTCAATTCTTCCGGGATGCTCGCTGCTTCAGCCATTAAAGCGGAAGTATCTTCGCCTTTGCTTCTGAGATTACCGATCTGCTTGGAGATGGAATTTTTCTTACCTTGCAGCTCTTCAGTACGGGACTGGATTTGCTTGCGTTCGGCTTCGAGTGCATTAAAGGTTTCTACATCCAGCTGGAACTTACGGGTAGCCAGGCGCGCTGCCGCACTGGCAATATCTTTGCGCAAAAGTTGAATATCTATCATGATTTTAAGTGCAGTGAACTAAGCTAATCGACTATTGTATCAAGGGATGGGCATTTCCCCTATTTTCAGACAAGGAGAAATACCGTTTTTACATCAAAATCTACGTATCAATACTTCACAAGACTACGGTAAACCAGCTTGGTATTACCTTCTGCAGGTACGCTGATTTTCCATACTGCCGTATTGCTGGCGCTCTTGGTATAAGGATGACTGCTGCTCAAGACCTGCCAGTCACCAGGCATGGGTTCTTGCACGGTGACGATGACGGCTTCTTTTTTGGCATTTTTCAATACCAGCTCGTAGGCGCTTTCAGAAACATAATTGTATTTGCCGCTCGCTGCGAGCTTTTTGAAATCAGTCTGCTTCTTGTCGGCTGTCACATCAAAGGCTTCACCCAGTTTAAGGCGGACTTTTTCATTCTTGGGTGTGTGATCAACACTGTCCTCACCAATGAACTGGGCATTGCCCGCGCCGTCTTTTTTATAGACGCGCACGACGCCTTTGGGTAAAGGCATACCCAGTTGAGAGGCTTCTTTATTATCGAACTCGACAAAGACACCTATTTTCATTTTTTGGCCAAGATCACCGTAACTGCTTTGGTAGTAATAATCACTGCCTGCCAGCAGCAATTCTTTACGTGCAGGCACACCAGATGCAGACAGCAAAGCAACTTGCTTGGTCTGGTTTTCTGCAATAGTGGTTGGCCTGTCCAGCGTGTAAAGGTGATACTCAAACAAAGATTCTTCCGCCATGGCTTTTTTGGCCATCACGGGTTGGGGGCTCTCAAGTGCTCTTATTGAACTACCCGTAATCTGCACTCTTTGCAGTACCTGATGAACATCACCCGCCACCAGTTGCAGCTTGGCATTGCGGTAAGTCGTGCCACTGGTATTACCCAGCGTGACCCAGCCTGAAATATCAAGCTTATCATCAGCAGCGTTCAGTTCTACAACATAGTCTGCCTTCCAGGACAAACCGCCTGTCAGGTAACTGAGTTCTACATCCTGTTGCTGTGCGCCGTTGTTATCAAGTGCCATGACCAGGGTAGGACGGTCGCGCAGATTTGCTGGCACATCAGGATAAATGATGCGACCTGGCAAGCCGGTTTCTATGCGGTCACCTATCTTCAACACCACGCCATTATTGGCGGACAATACTGTGGCCGATTCTGTAGTCTCTGCGCCAGTCGCCGGGTTGGTACGGATGATGTTGACATTGCGGCCCACATATTTTTCCAGCAGTTTTTGCGGCGTCAGCAAATCAAAATTAAAGTTTTGCTCAACCACAGACAAACTGCCTGGAGATGACAGGCTGCGCAGCAAGGCAGTTTCAGCACGCATCTTGGCACTGACATCGCGAAAAGCCAGTGCACTTGCGCCGCGTTTTAAAGGCAGCTTGCGCTGGTCCTTGATCAGGGCCAGGTTTTCGTTGTAGATCGTAACGGCGACTTCTTTTTGGTCAGCCAATGTACTGCGCTGCTCTTCGGTCTGTGCATAGACAGAACCTGCCAGTGCCACCAACAATAAGCTAGCGCTTGCGGTAAATGTTTTATTCATGAAAGTCCTTATTATGATTATTGATTTGCAATGAGATATAAAAGAATGAAACTCAGACGAATGAAATCTAAACGAACGAAGCTTAAACAATTGAAATTCAGACGAAGCTGAAATTACTTGGCCTGATCATCCAGGCTGCGCAAATATGCGAGTTTTTCTGCTATCTTGATTTCCAGCCCACGCGATACTGGGTGGTACCAGGATTCATTTTCCAGACCTTCTGGCAGATAGGTTTCACCTGCGGCGTAGGCATCTGGCTCATCATGGGCATAGCGATACAATTTGCCATAGCCCAATTCTTTCATCAGCTTGGTCGGTGCATTGCGCAAATGCTCAGGTACGATGCGGGACTTGTCTTTGGCGATCATGGCGCGCACGGCATTATAGGCTTTATAGACTGCATTCGATTTGGCAGCGCAGGCGAGATAAATCACCGCTTCTGCCAGGGCCAGTTCACCTTCGGGCGAACCCAGTCTTTCATAGGTTTCTGCCGCATCAAGGCAAATGCGCAAGGCGCGCGGGTCTGCCAGGCCTATATCTTCCGACGCCATGCGTACTATGCGTCTTGCCATGTAACGTGGGTCGGCACCACCATCAAGCATGCGCACCAGCCAGTACAAGGCTGCATCAGGATTGGAGCCGCGCACCGATTTATGCAGAGCAGAAATCTGATCATAAAAAGCATCACCGCCTTTATCAAAGCGACGCAAGGCATCGCCCAGGCATTCGCCCAGCAAACCCTGGTCTACGGTATCAAGATGCTTGGCGACCGCTGCATGGGCAACGATATCGAGATTGTTCAGCAATTTGCGGCCATCGCCGTCAGCACTGGAAACCAGACTGGCCATGGCCTCTGACGTTAATGTCAAGCCATCAAGCTCACGTTCACAGGCGCGTACTACCATGGCTGTCAGATCTTCATCCGTCAGTGACTTCAATACATACACTGAAGCACGTGACAGCAAGGCGCTATTGACTTCAAATGAAGGGTTCTCTGTCGTCGCACCGATGAAGGTGAACAAGCCACTTTCCACATGCGGCAAGAAGGCATCTTGCTGGCTCTTGTTGAAGCGATGGACTTCATCAACAAACAATATGGTGCGGCGATGAGAAGTCGCCTGCAATATCTGGGCGCGCTCTACTGCTTCGCGTATGTCCTTGATACCAGACAAGACTGCCGACAAGGCGATGAATTCACAAAGAAAAGCATCTGCCATCAAGCGCGCCAGCGTGGTCTTGCCTACGCCTGGCGGACCCCACAATATCATCGAATGTGGTTCGCCAGACTGGAAAGCTACGCGCAAGGGTTTGCCCTCGCCCAGGATATGCTGCTGACCAATGACGTCGTCCAGCGTGGCTGGACGCATGCGCTCGGCCAGTGGGGCAGGTTTTTTGCGCGGGTTAGTGTGCAACATATTCATTAAGTGCTACTACTGGCGAAATACATCTGCACCGGCGGGTACGACAAATTTGAATTGCTCAGGCTTAAGCGCTGGATTTTTTTCCAGGTTCTTCAGGGTAAGAGTGGAAAACTGGCCGAAATTGTCGTGCAACTCCAAGGCGACAGGCACGCCATCTTTCATGCCTATGCCTATGGTTTCAAACTGTGAATCCTTGGCTTTGGGCGTGGCTTCCAACCATTCAAGACCTTGCTTGGCACCGACCTCTTTGAAATTGAAATTCTTGTCCAGATCAGCCGCGCCAGCACTGCCAAACAAAATGGCTGCGGGGCTGGAACCCAGGGAATTACCAAGCGGACGTATCGTGACCTGATTCAAGTCTCTGTCATAGATGTAGAGTTTGTCACCATCTGCCTGCAAGACTTGCTCATACGGCTTGACATAAGACCAGATGAACTTGCCTGGGCGGGCAAACACGAAATTGCCCGTTGCGGTCTTGCTGATCTTGGGATTGCCATCAACCATTTTGACTTGCTGTTGGGTAAATTCACCTTTGGCGCTTTTATTGTTCGTCACGAAGGATTTGAACTGATCAACCGCAGTAGCAGATGCCCATGCAGGTATCAAGGCAAGTGCAAAAGCACTCGCTGCCAGTTTTGCCATCATGTTAGATTGTTTCTTCACTGATTTATCCTATTCTGTCGCTGCTATGTTGCGGCAATTATTCTGTCGCTTTATTCTACATTTCCGGCAGGAACCAGGATTTCGCGGTTACCGTTAGACTGCATGGTAGATACGACACCACTTTGTTCCATTTGTTCCAGCAAGCGGGCTGCGCGGTTATAGCCTATGCGTAAATGCCTTTGCACTAGCGAGATCGAGGCGCGGCGGTTCTTGAGTACGATGGCAACTGCCTGATCATACAAGGCATCTGATTCGCCACCACCTGCGCCAGCACTCTCACCACCGGCTTCGCCACCCTCTTCCAGCGTGCCGCCTTCGAGTATGCCTTCTACGTAATTTGGCTCGCCCTGGGCTTTTAAATATTCAACCACGCGATGTACTTCTTCATCCGAGACAAAAGCACCATGTACACGCACAGGCAAGCCTGTGCCCGGTGGCATGTAGAGCATGTCGCCCATGCCCAACAAGGCTTCTGCGCCCATCTGGTCAAGAATCGTGCGTGAATCTATCTTGCTGCTGACCTGGAAGGCAATACGGGTAGGAATATTCGCCTTGATCAGGCCCGTGATCACATCCACCGATGGTCTTTGCGTCGCCAGTATCAGATGCAAGCCTGCAGCACGGGCTTTTTGCGCGATACGAGCAATCAATTCCTCTACCTTTTTACCAACCACCATCATCAAATCAGCCAGCTCATCAATAATAATGACGATGGTTGGCAGTTTTTCAAGGGGCTCAGGCGCATCTGGCGTCAAACTGAAAGGATTAGGTATATGCACTTCCTTGCGGGCTGCCTCGGCAATCTTGGCGTTATAGCCCGCCAGATTACGTACACCGAGCTTGGACATGAGTTTGTAACGGCGCTCCATCTCTGCCACCGCCCAGTTCAGGGCGTGTCCTGCCTGGCGCATATCAGTGACCACTGGTGCCAGCAAATGCGGTATGCCTTCATACACCGACATCTCCAGCATTTTTGGATCAATCAGTATCATGCGCACATCGTTAGGGTCAGATTTGTACAACAGTGACAGGATGGTGGCATTAATACCTACAGACTTACCAGAACCTGTTGTACCCGCTACCAGCAAATGCGGCATCTTGGCAAGATCAGCACAGATAGGAAGGCCGCCAATATCCTTGCCCAGTGCCACTGTCAAACTCGATGAGCTGTCGTTATAGACTTTTGAGCCAAGAATTTCGGTCAGCCGCACGATCTGGCGTTTAGGATTCGGTAATTCCAGTCCCATAAAATTCTTGCCAGGTATGGTCTCGACTACCCGTATGGATGTCAGCGACAAAGAGCGCGCCAGGTCACGTGCCAGATTAACGATCTGGCTACCCTTGACGCCGGTAGCAGGTTCAATTTCATAGCGGGTAACCACAGGGCCCGGGTAAGCTGCCACCACCTTGGCATCGACACCAAAGTCTGAGAGTTTTTTCTCTATCAGGCGGCTGGTGAATTCCAGGGTTTGTACGCTGACAGTTTCCTGCACTGGTGGCGGTTCATCCAGCAAAGACAAAGGTGGCAGATTGGTGTCTGGCAGTTCATTAAACAGCGATACCTGTTTTTCTTTTTCCACACGTTCGGAACGCTGCACGGCAACTACTTGCGGCTCTATGCGTATTGGTGCAGCCTCGACGATCTTGGCTCTTTCCTGCACCACGACTTCTTCACGCTTGACGGCGGCAGTCTGGCCAGCGCGCCGGTCTTCTGCATCGGCATGCTTGTTTTGCACAAACACAAACACCCATTCTATGCCTGCACCTATGCGTTCTGCGATGGTCAGCCAGGATACGTGGAAATAGAGGCTGATACCTAAAGCGATCATCAGCAATAATGCCAGGGTCGCACCGGTAAAGCCAAGCGCTGCAAAGCCGGTCTTGCCTATCAATTCACCCAGCACCCCGCCCGGCCCCAGCGGCAAAGCGACTTTGAGGCTATGCATGCGCAAATATTCCAGCCCCATGCTGCCAGCCAGTAACAGGCCAAAGCCAATATTACGGACCAGGATTTCAGAAAAACCGACATCCGCTTCCGGCTCAGGATTGAGTTTTACCCTCTGTGACAGACTACTGTAGGAAATCCACACCTGGCGGCAGGCAAATATGCACCACCACCATGCCGAAATGCCAAATACATAAAACAGCACATCAGACAGCCAGGCCCCAAATTTGCCAGCGATATTATGTATGCGCGGGATATCCACTGACCTTGACCAACCCGGGTCTTGTGTGGAGTAGCTTGCCATGATCAGTATCAGGCAAATGCAAAATGCGGCCAGAGCTATCCATTTCGCTTCCATCAACAGGACCAGAAAGCGGTTAGGTGGTGCTGCAGGTGCTGCAGTTTTCTTGCTTCGAGTATAAGCTTCGTTACCAGTAGTCATAAAACAGAGAGCAACCTCATTCGGACAGCTATCAAAAGCTGACAAGATAGCATGAAGCCGTGTATGCGCCAAACTTGTGCACTGTAACAGTTGAAACAGATATGCCCATCTGGCGCACCACGGCAGGAAGACGACCACTATGAGGATAGTCTATAATTCAGGCTTACCTCAGGATAGCGATGCAAAATCAGCAAAAAACTTGAAATTTGCATGGAAAACGCCATCTATTATCTGCAATTCATCTAATCATCAACTTTTTTATCAGGTCTGCTATGTCCACACCCAAACATGCCCGCGTATTAATTCTTGGCTCTGGCCCTGCAGGTTATTCCGCCGCTGTGTATGCTGCCCGCGCCAATCTGAAACCTGTACTGATCACCGGTGTACAACAAGGCGGCCAGTTGATGACCACCACCGATGTAGAGAACTGGCCAGCCGACCCGATGGGCGTGCAAGGGCCAGAACTGATGCAGCGCTTTTTGCAGCATGCAGAACGCTTTAATACAGAAATCATTTTTGATTACATCCACACTGCGAAGCTTGATGAAAAACCGATACGCCTGATCGGCGACCAGGCGCAATACACTTGCGATTCTTTGATCATCGCTACCGGTGCGTCTGCCCAATACCTGGGTCTGCCATCTGAACAGGCTTTCATGGGCAAAGGCGTGTCTGCCTGTGCAACTTGCGATGGTTTCTTTTATCGCGGCAAGGAAGTGGCTGTCGTTGGCGGCGGCAATACTG
>NZ_JBMPPK010000033.1:0-51420 GCF_049339405.1 Undibacterium sp. Tian12W | reverse complement strand
AGGTACGATCCGGCATCCAGTCACTCGATCTTGATATGCCTACCAAGAACTTGTTGGTAGCTATATTAACGAATAACTACCGAAGGCGTCATAATACAAGGTACGATTAGCGCAGCGTAATCGTACGTATGATGCCCATAAAATTACAAAAGCGCACAAAAAACCTTGCCTTGATCTGGCGCTGGAGCAAAAAATGTTACTCTGCAATTTCTCAGGAAGATCAGCTTTGGAGATCACAGGATTTTACTGACATGTGTACGATTGCGCTGCGCTAATCGTACCTACTTGCTGATCATTATTCTTAGCTTACATGATGCACGCATACACCAAAGAGAAGTTTAAAAGTAACGCGCCGGTCTTGTGTTTTCTTGCGTATGCATTTAGCGGGATGGCATGCATGATGCGACTGGACGATATGAATGAGGACTGGCCACTTGCCTTCAGCTATGCAGCTATTGCCGTGTTAGTTGTGATGGCAATATGCGGCACATATTGGCGTAAACACCTTGCGGAATTCATGCATTATGGTTTGCTGAAAACGGGCTTTCTCATGCTCCTTGTTTTTTCCTTCTTAACATTGCAAGGCGCTCCCTACGTGTTTTTGGTGAATGCATTGAGCGCAGATAAAACCACCTTCCTGCTAGAGGGAACTATCATTTACAAGCAAGCCTATCACGGCAAATTTCCTTCACGCATACTCACCATTCGAGGAGAGAACAATCCAGAACCGATAGCCTTGAAAGTAACTCAGGGCGAGTATGACAAGGCCACAGTAGGTGAACATTATCAGCGATGCATGCGCATGGGTGGCCTGGGCTTGCTATTTAAATGGCGCAATGGCGAAGCACCACAATGTACCGATCAATACCAGCATGATAAAAAGGGCATATAAGAGATGAAATTGAATATGAAAAGCCGGCTTTCAGTTGCCTTGTATGGCGCAGCCTTGCCCTGGTTAATCGCCTTCGGGCACTATTTGGACGACAGGCCTGTAAAGCTCTTATTTAATACCTGCTTTAGCCTGGGCTTGTTTATTGCCATTTATTGGCTAGGGCCATATTTTGAAGAATTAAGAGACAAGAAAGAATGAGATGCTGAACTGGAGCCAGCGTAGTAAGCCAGATATGAATTGCGATAATGCAGGATGGTGCATTGCAATGCACCCTACTACCCTGAAATTGACCACATCACAGCTCTATTTACCGTCAACCGCAAACTCGTCATGCCGGCCTTGATCTGGCATCCAGCATTATCCAGTATCATTCATTATCATTCGATAAAGGCTGTGAAACAGAATGCGATAGAATGGCGACAGTGACCAATCAATTACCCTTGTGAAACAGATGATCTCCAGGCTTGCACACCTTATCAACAACACGAAGGAGCTTCCACTCGTGATACGTATCTTGTGTCATGGATGGATGTTTGTGGGTCCGCTGATGCTGCTGTTATTGCTGCAGCCCCTGTTTAACTGGGAAGTGAATGGCCAGGAAATGACTTACCTTGAGCTCTGGACTACCGATACAGTTGTTGGGCTTGCAGTTTTTTTAGCGATGGGGACAGCAGGTTGCTGGGGCATGGCAGCACGCAAACCCTGGGCGCGCTGGGTTTTGGTATTCATGCAGCCAGCATTGTTGCTGATGCTGGCCTTATATCCATCGACATGGATGGCGCAAGAAGGCCTGAATATCGCTGATCTGGCCCTACAAACACTGATCGTGTCACTCTGCGTTTATGCCTGCCTGTTTCATCTGCCAGGCATGCGCCGTTATTACCAGGCGGCTGAACCTGCATTGGCTCGCGGGCAATTATAGGTACGATTAGTGAAGCGCAATCGTAATCGTAATCGTAATCGTAATCGTACGCATGATGCGCGAAAAATTACTCGCCGTCGCAAGAAAATCTGAGCATCGCAAAATACCTGCTTCAACAACTTTGCAGTCTTTGCTGAAAACACTATATTGAAGTCGTGATGACATTCGATCTCCATAGACATTGACGACCAACATGCGTACGATTACGCTGCGCTAATCGTACCTACGTGCCGCCCTATATCCATCGTAAATTCGCAAAAAATATCCCATGAAGATCATACCTCGTTTGCACATCACCGCTGGCATCAGCCTGGCACTAGGCATGCTGATCTGCGCCGCTGCAGCAGCGGCAGCTGCCCCGCGCCAGCATCCTGCAAAGGAATATTTTCAGGGAAAGCCAGCCAGCTCGAGGCCAGCAATATGCAGGCAGGCTGGCAACTGGCGTCACCCGACGGCAATCTGACTATCAGGGAACAAGCAGGTGAACTGGTCTTGCAAAACAGCGATGGGAAAACCGCTAAACTGGGTGTGATGGCCCAGCCTGATCTGACCGAAGTGCTGTGGAGTGCAGACTCCAGGCATCTTGCCATCAACACCAGCGATGGTGGAGCAGTTGGCACCTGGGAGGCGAAGCTGTTTGCAGTTGATGCGCAGGGTCATCCTGCCGCCATTGACTTATCGGATATCACCCAAAAAATCTCAAAAAAAACCCTGCGCTGCAAACCACAGGAAGTAGCCAATTTCGCCGCACTGGCCTGGGGGAAACAGGATTTACTTCTCCTTGCCGAAGTACCACCGCATTCGTCCTGCGCCAATATGGGGCAAACTCTTGGTTTCCGGGTTGCGCTGAAATCGAAAAAGCTGATGGAAGTTTTTTCTGAAAAATCTTTGAGCGCTAACAGGCAAGAGTTATTGGGATGCCGGTTTTCCAAGCAGTAAGCCCGTAGGTTATTACTTGCAAGAGATATTTCCGCACGCTTATTTCCATACACTGATTTCCCGCGCTGATTGATCTCTGTAGTCATAGATATCAACTATCTTTGTCAACTCACCAGACCAGCCGCCAAAGTGGCCTTGATGGTTCTTATTAAATCTGGCGATGATGGTTGCAGTTTTTTTATTGAATTTTTCTAGCACTGCCAGTTTCTTGAAGATTCTCTCCTGATCAGCATCACTTGCAGTGGGGCCAGAATCGATATTGATCCAGACGCAGTCCTTGCTGGACACTTCGACCGGGTAAGGGCAGACGACCATCTTTTCCGGGCCGACGAAAATATAGCCTGTGACGTTCACCAGCTTGCCGTGATAGCGCTCTGGCGTCGCAATCAGATTGATCAGGGACAGATCCAGTGCCTGCACGGGGGCCTTCGCCTTGGTTTTAGCCGCAGCAGCAGTTGCAAACAAGGTGATCGTCGCCAGCAGGCATGCAGACAACAGATGGCGCGACAGGAGATAAGGAATTTTCATGCGATGTACTCCGTATTACTCAAATGAGGGATAAAATCAGCACATGATAACAGGGCTTTAACTTGGCACGATCTGGACGATCTTTTGCTACGCCTGATCTGCACTATCAAAAAAAGCCATCAAAGATAATCGATTAAAAATCGTCGATTAAAAATAAGCAATCAAAACATAAAAAGGGGAGCCGGATGAAGCGGGTACTATTGTTATTGATCTGCACCCTGCTGCCGCTTGCAAGCTGGGCAGACACGGTTTTTTACGAACAGAGCCTGCCAGAAAATATCTTCCTGCTGATCCGCTCGGCTTTTCCTGAGACGCAGCAATGGCAAGATGCCCGACCAATTTTTGAGCGGTACCGGGGTGAAGGCAAGGTGGCGGGCAATTATACCCATGCCTTGATTGTCAGCTTCAGGGATGATCAACTGCTGCGTCATTCTGCCCTGGTGGTATTGCAAAACACAGACAAGCGTGCGAAAGACACTGACCTTAACCGCAATAGCGATATCAGCCTGGTCGGCAGGTCAAAGCTATGGCCAGACCTGTTCGGCGCAAGACGGGGCATCAACAGTTCCAGCACGTATGCGAGGATAGATAATGGCAGTGTGTTTATCGATGCCATCGATTTTCAGGATTGCTGCGAGCAAATCACCTATTCTTACCAGTTCAGGAAAAAAGGAGAAAACCTGATACTCGCCGGCATGAAGGCAAAGCAGATCAGGACAGATGACAAGATAGAGCGCGTCCTGCAAGAGCTGGCCGGATGCAGTATCAACTATCTCGACAACAGCCAGGTGCGCTGGTCATACAATGGCAAGCGCCGCGTGGAAGAAAAGTCTGCCGCTTTTACCCACGCTTTTGCCCAACTACCCGCCCCTGTTCCCTTGCATGAATTCACACTTGCCAGCAAGCCGGATGCGTGGCCAAAAGAAAGCGCGGCGCAGACTTGTCAGAGTGGGAAGTAAGTGTGATTGCCCCCCAAAAACACTCACAACAGTCATACTCTCGTAGGTACGATTAGCGTAGCGTAATCGTACGCATGATGTGCGCCAAAATAATCACCGTCTCACGAAAATCTGAGCATCGCAAAATACCTGCTTCAACAACATTGCAGTCTTTGTTGAAAATGCTACATTGAAGTCGTGGTGACTTTCAATCTCATCAGTTAGTGGCGATCGGCATGCGTATGATTACGCTGCGCTAATCGTACCTACGTGCTTCCCTGTTGCACATGCAACCTTTTTACCAGTTGAATAAGCTGCCCCAAAAGCCGAATGACATTTGCATTTTCGGTCGATAGCTGGATGTCAACCATTCTACCTCGCCAGTATCAACATCAAACACCTTGGCAACAAAAGCAAACTTGCTTCGCGCCGTTTCATCCCAATCGTGTTTTTGTTCCAAAATTAGTGCGACCCTATTGCCATCATTACCCCAAAAAAATAATGCGTCCTGGTGGGGAGTAAGCTTGAATAAGCCTGCATCAAGGTCAAAAACTCCCTTGGTATTGCGACAGCTCTTAATTAATAAAGCAGGCAGGAGTGCGTTTTTTCCCGGTACGATATCATAGACATGCAGACTAACCGAGCAACTATTCTTTGCACGCTTTATATGCGCCGAATAATCGACTCTCTCAAAACTCTGACACCCTTTTGATACATACAAAACACCAGGCTCCTCACGGAGGTTAAGCAAATACAAGGTTCGACTCGTCGGGAAATAAGCGACACTATCATCACTATCATCATTGCCAAGATCCAGTTCCACTTTGCCAGGCAAAGACACTGCACAATCAGCCTGATTTGCTACAGGTGTAATTATCTGCCGCCCTTTAAGCCAGACTTCTTCACCCCTATATCCCACCTGCCTCATAGGGCGCATTCCTGGATGTGCTGCAACGCAATCGTCGGCAGCCTTGGAACCATCATCAACGCTATTACATCCAACAGGATAAATAGTGTCTTTAGAAATCCACGGCTTCAAGTCGGCGTTAAAATTCTGAGTTCGTGCAAAAGGCATGGTCACCGCTTTTGGTATCGCACCCCGGTCTTTTGGCGCTGTTGAAAACTGTATGCTCGCGTCATAGCCCAAAACTTCTGTCTGTGCTGGATCAAGATCAAATCCATTAAAGTGTCCCCCATAATCTCGTCCATACCGCCAAAACACGATCACGCCATTCTCACGGACTAATTTTGGACGCCCATAAGACCCCCAGGAGACAGAGCCAAATTGATACTTTGCAAAAAGTGCAGCGCAGATGATTGATAGCGAGATGATGACAATAGTTTTTTTCATTTTAGAGGTATTTCAAATTATTATTTACCATTAGCTCGCTTATTCCCATATCCCTTTTTTCCAATACTTGCACTTGATTTTGGCATTGCCGTACAGCGCCAGCATTTGCTTTTCTATGTCCAGATTCTGTGCCAGCTTGCGGTTCATGCAAAGGCGGTCTGGCCCAAGCCACCATCTGATGATTTCCAAATCACCTTCCTGATTTTGCCGGGCAAGAAGGTATATGTTACTAACGCTTGGTTCGCCATGCATCCTGGTGACGACAGTAGCCGGATCTTTTTTAAGATGGCCTATCAATACCTCTTCAACACCAATGAACAATATCACGTCAGTATAGAAATCGATGACGTTTGGCCTGGGTATATTCGGCCTGCCCCACTTAATATCATTCATGCGCGCTTCCATCAGAATGATATTGGGATGCTCAAGGCCAGCCAGGCTATTACAGCCGCTTAATACTGCCATCGTGGCGATGAGGCAAAGAATCCTGGTGAAAATTTTCATGGTCTGTGATTTTCCGGCGGCTAATATACATGAATTTGTCAGATACAACTGGCATGCATTCCTGCCGTTGCCTTCACCGCTTCCCGATTTAAACCTCAAAGCTGCTGCAACACGCCTTGCATTTGCGTCAACCGCGACAGTTCCTGATCTGCATATTGCCATTGCGGGTAATGGATGCGGGCACGCTGATTGAGCCATAACTGGCAACGCAGTGCTGCCAGTGCTTCGTCGAGAATGTCTGCATCTACCTGTCCGGCAATTTTTAACTGCCCGAATGCAGTGGCAACTCGCGCACGACATTCTGAGTGAAGGTAGGTCTCATGCATCTTGTCTTCATCCAGCCATTCAGTGATGACCTGCGCGTCTGCGCGTATCAGCTTGTCAGGCAGGCCAAAATCCCAGTCGTCCAGCAGCTCTTCTAAAAACTGTGACACGACTGGTTTCTTTTTGCCATGATCACGATACCATTCTTCAAGACTAGCCAGGGTATCGTAGCCGTCGTCACTGCCAAAAGGGCTGAAGTCATCCGTGCAATCGTAGTAAAAATCTTCTGGGGCTAGCTCCACAAATCTTGGGTGGCTCGTTTCGCGGGCGGGGCCTTCTTCTTCATCGTCAAAGTAATAAATTGTTTTCATCTCTTTGTCTTCGTTTATTTTCGGTTTTTTGTCAGTATTTTTTGTCAGCATTCTTTGTGCGGTAACAATGCTAAGGCGATCGCTGCAGTCGCTGCACATGGCCTGGCTTGCAAGACTTGCATGCAACGCCGCCATCGTCCTGGCTGGCCCACTGGCTCACTCGCTTACTTCCAGGCCTGCGCTTGCATTGACAGCAACAGCATAAAAAACATTAGCATATCTTTGGTCATTTCTATAATAAAATGTGCCTTACCCCCCATCCTGAGAGAAACACGCAGATGAAACTTCAGCTCAAAAAGAACTATGCGCCTTATGCGATTGCCTTGTTAGCCCTGCCCTGCCTGACATTTTCTGCGGATAAGGCCAAACCTGCACCTGTCATCAATACGCCGGACAATACGGTTTGCAGCAGCAATGCGGTGGAACGTACCTTGCCATTCCCGGTCGGTGACAAAGCATTATATTTCCTGAACCTGCGCGATGGCGACAAGGTGCGTTCGCCTTTCAGGGTGGCGTTCTCTGTTTCAGGCATGGGTGTGGCGCCTGTGCAGGCGGGCAATATCGATGGCACCGGCCATCATCACATCTTGATTGACCTGGATTTGCCGCAGGACATCAAGAAACCTATCCCGTTTGACAGTGCAGAAGAATTCCAGCACCAGCATTACAAGCATTTTGGCAAGGGCGAGACTGAGACTGTGCTGAACCTGCCACCGGGCAAACACAAACTGCGCCTGATGTTTGCGAATCACCAGCATGTGCCGTATTACATCGCCAGCAAGGAAGTCAATATCGAGGTGCTGGCGAGCAAGGGTTAAGCAGAGAGGATACACGGGCGGGGCTTGCCTGCGATGATGCTGCGCTGATCCTACCGACTAAGGGGCACTAAAGGGCACTAAGGGGCTCTAAGGGGCTCTAAGGGGCAAGTGCAGCACTACCTTAGCTAAACTTGATGATGTAAGCTGCATCTCGTATATCATTGACTTTCGACGGCCCGGCACCTGTGCCGGACGCGGGCTCAGGGCGATAGTCAGGGATACGAAATTGATCATTCTGACCACCGTAGCGGTAGCCAAGTGTCGCGAACAATGCAGGATACTGGCTTACCGTGAGCATACGGCCATCGCAGAGCATCCAACCCCATGCTTGCATCGGCGAAACATATTGCTGGGCGCCTTCAGGTGAACTGATCTCACCAGCAAAGGCAAGCACTGATCCCACCGGAATATCGTTGGACGGTATCCGCACAGGGAATGGATTATTTATGCCATGTGCTTCCATCGTGCATCCTTTATCTGTTGAGTTTGAGTCGGCAAATCAGGCACCCGGCCAGGTGCCCCATCCACAATTGGCCTATCGCATCAGTGGAAATGCTCGCTGAGCTTTATTATTGAATAATAAACTAATTTTTTGCCCAGGGTAATTCGGGGTAGCAAAAAAAACGACGCGCTATCCAATATGAATAGCACGTCGATTTTTTTAATTGCATCCCTCGTAGCTATGACAGCCCACCCGGGTGCAGGCTTAGCGGCTTACTTCGATGCTGCCGGGGTGGATGCTGCTGGTGCAGCTGCCTTGGCATCGTCCGCTTTCTTGTCCGTATGTTCTTTCTTGGCATGCTTCACATGCTTTGCTTTTTTCTCTACCGCAGGTTTGACTTCTGCTTTGGTTTCTGCTGCTGGCGTTGCCGCTGTTGCTGGAGTTGAAGCCATAGCCGATGCAGATGCAACTTTTACAGCTGGTGCCGGGGTGCTGGCAACAGCAGAGGCAGGGGCGGCCTTGGCTGGTGCAGCGGGCGTTTGTGCAAATGCGCTACCCATCAAAACAGTAGAAGCGATCAGGGCGGTAATGAGCTTGTTCATGGTGATAATCCTTAATATGACTGTGAGCGATTTGTTTGTTTTTACTTGATTCACCGGCAGCGTCTGGCTGCCGGTATGCAATCTGAAGCTATGCTTATTTGATGCTTATTTGATGCTTATTTGATGCTTATTTAAGACTTATTTCGATGCTGCGCTGGCTGCGGCAGAGGCGCCTGCTGCTTTCACTTCTTTTTTGCCGTGCTTGACATGTTTTTCATGTTTGGCTGGCTTGGCTTCTGGTGTGGAAGCTGCTGGTTTGCTTTCTGCTGCTGGCGTTACTGCGCTGGCAGATGTTGAAGCTGAAGCGGCGACCACTTTAGCGGCTGGGGCAGATTTCGCTACGCTCGCTGCTGCTGCGGCTGTTGCTGGCTTGGAGGCAGCAGTTGCAGATGCAGAAGCTGGAGTTTGTGCAAAGGCGCTACCCATAACAACTGTGGAAGCGATGATGGCGGTGATCAGTTTGTTCATGATATTTCCCTCTTTATGTTTTGGGTTGCTTGTTAAGTTTGGTACTTCTTCTTTGCGTTTCGTTTTGCTTGTTTTTTCGTTTCGTAGTCACGCTACGTAAGCCAAAAACGCCGCCCGGCTACATTGCGTTGACGCAAAAAACCACAGGACATGAGGCTTAGTGTTGTTGTTCTAAACGGCATGTCACCTGTCAACCGATAGCCAGGCTCATGCGTTACGCGCGTAGGGACATAAAAAAAACGACGCCTGCTTGCTGCATGGCGTCGTTTTGTTTGAAACTATCACATCTGCCAATCACAACAAACGGCCTTCCTTAACCGAAGACGTCAAGGTGCCAGCTTCAATACATTCTTGGCATAAGGTAGGTGCGCATCGCGTCCCCTACGCAGTGCCAGCCAGATTACACACCTGGTGTCTGAAACAGTCTCACTTTATCAAATTCAAAAGACCGCAATTGATCATGATGCCTTTCAGGGTATCGGTCTCTATCGATTTTCCAGAAGTGTGTTCATTGTAGTCAATGGCCGTAAACTTAAAAAAATTAACAAATGTGGACGGGCTCAGCTTGTTAAAACTACTTTGCACGCAAGCACAGACTTCGTCCACTTTTGACTCATCCAGCTTATCTGAAGCGCTCACAACTTTGAGGTCACCCATCATCGCAGCACAAAAGCCGGATGTTGGTGATTGTATTTTTGCGATCACACATTCTTGCGCAGCTAGCTCTCCCCGTGCCTTACCTTCGGCTGGCGACATGTTTTTCATTAAATCTGGCGTCAGCGTCATGCTGAGGCGATCACCCATACAGGAACACAAGTCAACTCCATTGACAATGCCAGTAGTCCATTTAAAGACTTGTGTCGCCCCAGAAGCGATTCTTTCAGGGGTGAGCATGTTTTTCCCACTCGCATCTACTTGTCGCTGACAAGTTGTGACGAGTTGGCTTTTTGGGCCAAACAATGCCTCTTTTTCTTTCTTGGTGAACTCTGCTGACCATGCAGATCCGCTGATGAAGATGATCAATGAGATGACCAATGAGATGATGTTACTGATTATGCGCATAATGTGTACCTGAAGAATTTTTCCACCATTATAGTCGAGCTCAGGTATGGGGATTAGCGGTTTTGGATGAGGTTTGCCGCCACAGCAGCAAGGCAAGCTGGGTATAATAAAACACCCCATACTCAGGGACAAAATCAATGAGCACACACCTCAATGCACAACACCAAAACAATCAGTATCTGACTTATCCAGAGGATGTCCATGCAGCCTCGCTACAGGCAAACCCGGAGCTGGTCGGACGCTGGCTCAAGGGTTGGGCGCTGGCACGAGACACTGCCCCGCCTGTCGCTGCGCATGGTGGCTGGCATGTTGATGTAGGCTGGTCTGAGCAAAAGGCACGCTATGTCTTCCCTGGCTTGTTGCCAGGCATTGCAGACCTGGCCCACAGCATCAGCGAACCCTGGATTTTTTTGAAAACCTGCACGTCCGCTGCTGCACTACAGGCCATGCTGCCTGCGCACTGGATCATACAGCGCCCCGGTTACATGATGACGCTGGCAGCCAGCATGCCAGCAGCGCCGGATTTACCTGCGGGATATAAACTCGATATCGCACCGGCACAGCCCATCTCCACGGTGCGGGTGCTGACGACAGAGGACGAAGTGGCCGCATCCGGACGCATCGTGCTGGTCGATGGGCTTGCCATTTATGACAGCATAGAAACGCAAGCGGCACACCAGCGGCGCGGCCTGGGGCGTGTGCTCATGAAGCAACTGGAAACCATCGCGGCGGAGCACGGCATCCACGGCGGCGCACTGGTGGCAACTCCCCAGGGCCGGGCACTGTATGCCAGCCTGGGCTGGGAATTGCATTCACTGTACAGCACCGCCGTCATCCAAGCACCAGCCTGAAGCCATAGCAAGGGGCCGGAAAAAAAAGCGGCACTGCGCAAACACAAATGTGCAATGTGCACACCATGTTTTGAAGTGAATGCTTTGAATTGGATGATTGCAGAATTTTGCGTGTGGAGCGGTGCGCATGGCGCCCCCTACTGGCGGCATGGCATCGTTTTTGAGAAATCGTATTTTTGCAAAATGACGTAATGCAGGGTGCTCAGGGTAATATATATTGCGCCACACCCTACGCTTATATCCCGGCACCTGCTCAATGGTGCTAAACCCCGTAATAATTAATCTTACCGTCAAGATCGCGCTGGAAGGTACATCCAATTTTGCGCTCGAAAGCGTTTCCACATTGCTGTCCACAAAACCACCCTACATGCGGAACAGGAACTGCTTTGGCCAACAAGAGTTCTTCAGGCCCGGGCACAATACCTTCTTCCGAAATGACAGCGAGGAACTGACCGCATTCAAGGCAGATCACTTTATCGCCATCTTGAAATCTGGTTTCATCATCCGTCTTGTTCATTCTCGTTTCCTTTTGGGACAAATATGTTTGCTATCCGGCTTATACAGAAATAATCATCATAAATTGCATGCCGGTTTTTAGTGATCGTCAGGTAGTGTGCATTGTAATGCACCGCTCGTTACAGCTATTTAGGTTACGGTCCTGTAAAAGATATTGCAAGCACAATATTTTTAGGTAACATAGCTATATGAAAAATCCTCTCAAAACCTGGTCCAAACACCTGTCATCGAGCCTGATGCTCGCGTGCCTTGCCGCGTGCACCAGCATTCCACCTACTCCTGTGGTGTTGTTCAAGGCGGCGATTTATGATATCCGCGACGGGCCGCCTTATCCAAGGTCCCGCAAACCCAACACCGTGGACTTTACCAGTTATTTCTGGGTCGATTTCATGCTACAAGAAAACCTCGTCGGCCATGTCAGCAATACCCGTGGCCCGGCTTTGCTGACGGCCTGGCACATGCCTATGGAATCTTACTGGCCCAAGCGTGATTTTTACGTACTGGCACGTCAGGATCAGGAAGGGAAATTACAAACTATCTGGTGGGATTTCGCTCACAGTGGTTTTTGCGTGACTCAAAAAACTGCACAAGAGTTGAACATACAAAATGACATGCTGGCCCTGTATCAAAGCGGCAAATTGAAATGTTCTGTTCTGAATGAACTGGGTTATGACCTGCCTACGATAAAGAAAAAAGACTAAGCTGCAGCAACATGAGTAAAGCATTGTCCAACAACTGGAGTAAGAATGCCATGCATGGATTTACACTATTGAAGCGACCTGGCACGCGACAGAGCTTGCGCAGACTGGCTGGTCTGGCGCTGCTGGTATGTGCACTGCCTTCACGGGCCTTAGCGCTTGAAGATGTCAGCGCTTACAGCGAAGAACTTATTGCAATGTTCAAAAAGACCAGGACGCCAGGAAGAATTTTGACAGGGATGACCCCAGGAGCATCGACAATCTGATAGAGACGGATAAAAACAACCTGGCCAGGTTCAAGGAAATCATCAAGGCCATAGGCTGGCCCTCGGTGGACAAAGTAGGGGCAAAGGCAAGCGAGGGGGCTTTTTTCATTGCCCAGCATGCAGTCACTGACTGGCCACTCATGGAATTTGCGCTGATACATGTTGAGGCCGATTACCGTGCCGGCAAGAGCACGGGCAACAACTACGCGCTGATGTATGACCGCATCAACATGCTGCATGGGAAGCCGCAAAAATATGGCACCCAGATCGTCAACAATAGCGATGGCTGTGGCGTCTATCAACTAGAAGATGCCGGGAAAGTCGATATCTATCGGCAGGACGTAGGCTTGACACCAGACCTCAAGACCTACGAAGCAAAAATGTGCGGCAGACGCTGACCGTAGCCGGTTGCATTCAAATTGAAGAGGATGGCCTTGTCACTGCCAGAGGTGTTTAATTTTCATGGCTGCGTTTAGCAAGACTTGTGTGTCCATCTTTTGATAGCCTGATGAATTTGACAGCACGATCCACAAGCCAGAAAACAAGCACGAGCAAACCCAGGACCAGCACTATGATTTCCTTGAGCCATAACAGTATAAAAGCAGTCAGGCGAAAAGGCCGGTCACTTGATGGGGAAAACTCAAAAAAATAATACAAAGACCAACCCAGGCAGGCCATCGAAACCACAAGTAGTACGAATTGGGTAAATGATTTTTTTGAATTACCGTTGTTATTGTTCAGTATATCCATGGCAAGTGTCTTTCATTCCAGGTTAAGTATGGGTGCATCAAGAGCAACCATAGATGGACTTAAATGGACTTAAATGGACTTAAATAGACATAAATGAACATATTCCCGGTACAGTTTTAAACCTGATCAGGAAGCATTGGTTTTTCTGAGAACAGCATGTTCATGCATGCCGTAGCGTAACAAATCCTGTGCATTTTCAAATTTGATGTCATATTCAATCTGGCTGCCATTGATTGAAAAAAGCTTTTTGACCGGATAGTTCATTTCAGGCCACTGTGCGATCCAGTATCCTTTATTTCCGTCGATCTTGATTTCTTTGATGAGCGCATCCGATGCAATGATTTTTCCATCGATCATGAACATTTTCATTGAGATGGTCGAATCTTTTTTTACTTCTATGCTCATGCTTTTTGCACCGATATCACTCATCGACAAAGTCTTACCGTTGGCCATCGTGAGCCGGTATTGCTCATAATTATATTTACCTGTGATTTTATCGAGATCACCAGCGCAAGCCCAGCCCGATGCCATGAACAAAAACAGTGCCCACAAAAATTTCATTTTATTGCCTTTCAAAACAGCGTTGACGAAAATAGCATCCACTAGCTTATCTTTTCATTTTCAAAAACCCGCACTGTATCATGCTGCCATTAAGGGTATCGGTGTCTGGTGATAGCCCGGAGTTGATGTAGGCGTTGTAATCGACAGGGGTATATTTGAAGAATTTTTCAAATTTTTCCGGGGTCAATTGATTAAAGCGGTCTTGCATGCAGCTACAGACTTCTGGCATTTTTGATTCATCCCATGCACCTGGCGGGCTGATCGAGATGACGTCACTCATGACGGCATGACAAAAACCGGATTTCTGTGTCTGCATTTTTGCCAGCACGCATTCCTGCCCCATCAGTTTTCCCAAAGTCCTGCCATCTTCTTCCGACATATTTTTGATTGTATCCGGGGTCAGCTTGGCGCTGGCGCGCGCAACAACGCAAGTGCAATATTCAGACGGATTGACAATGCCGGAGGTCCATTTCAATAATTCCACCATCTGGGATGAAAACTTGCCTGGCGCAAGAAGCGTTTTTTCCAATGTCTGCATCTCATGCTGACAAACGCTCATCAGTTCGCCATTGGGGCCAAACAATGCTTCTTTTTCTTTTTTGCTGAACTCCGCGGACCATGCCGGGCCGCTGATAAGGATAATGAATGAGATGAGGATGCTGGTGATGCGCATAAAGTGTGCCTGAGTAGTTTTTTGCACATTATAGCTGAGCGTCTTAGGAGGCGGCTGGCAGTTTTGCATGCTCAGCAGATGGAACATGTCATCTTGATGGAAATGTAGCGATGACAAGCGGTATATCGCAAGGCGCAGCATGTCCCCACTGCGAATTTGAAATCCAGGGAAATACTTGTAGGCACAAAGACGCAAAGCGACAAAACCCCAACAATGAGCGCCTTGCGAAGATTGGTTCTGCGCCTTTTGTAGGCATAGACAACACCAAACCCTGATGCTAGGTAAGCCGCCGCCCAGAAACATAGAAAAAAAATCCCACATAAACGAGTTCAAGACCCATTCCCCCATCATATATTCGCCCCTTCCGCATCAATGATGCTGTCAAGAAGAAGACCTGACTTTTTTTGATATTTCATCAATATCCCTTTCTGACTGCATTCATTTTTCCGTTGCAATCAATGTAGCGCAAATACGTGCAACATGTTTTTTATCATGAGGTCGACGATAGCCATGCTTACGATCACACTACACTTTTTTCCTACGTCGCAGACAGGCTCTTTGCTCCCATTATTTTGATCTTCTCATGTACGGCAAGAGCTTGATACAGCGATGTTTGTTAACCGGCGTGCGTCAGGCGCACCGGTTTTTTTGATGTGAATGTCTGCAAAAATATTGGTAAAATATGGTGATCACGGCGTGCGCTACTGACCGCATGACGCAGTTTTTGGCATATCCTATTTGTTGCACATTGCCGTGATGTAGGGCGCAATGTATTGCGCCGCATTTGCGTATTGTTTACGGAAAAGGTGTTTTCCCAGAGAATGCAGTGATCACATACGGCGCATTGCAATGCGCCCTATGCTGGCCACGCTTATATTGATTGGGTAGTCAATGCCGCGCACGGTGTGTCAGCCACCTGGTCATTTGCTCTGACTCGGTATATATATTGACCAACAAGCGGATGATCTATCCATTCAGGTACTTTAACTTGCTGCACTTCATTTTGTTCATTCATTTTCTTTTCCAGAATATTTTCTCTGGTCAGACTATCCACTCAGCTTCAATCACGATGAAGTCTGACGATGTCTCGATGCTTGGAGACCAGTCATCTTCAGGAAAAGCATCAAGATAAATAAGAAAATTGCCGTCTTTACGGATCGACAAATAGCTAATTTTTGCATTAAGCAAGCGATATTCGGGGTGTTTTGTCCTCCATTCATCCGTGGGTGCATCAGGCAAATTGGATGAGCTAATGATTCCGGGCAGCCGTACAATCAACTCTGCAAATGTGTCCATTTGCGCCTGGATGGGCTCGGTTCCCTTTGCATTTAATGAGACGGAGTAATCAATCCCGCGTACAGGTGCTTTTGCAATCCAACTGTTCTGTTCAACGCGGTATTTGTATTGTCCAACAAGAGGATGGCTGATCCATTCCGGTTCTTTGGCTTGTGGCACTTGTTTTTTTTCGTTCATTTATTTCTCCGAAATATTTTTTCCAGATCAGACAGCCCATTCAGCCAGGGTGACTTTGAAATCGGATGAGATATCAAACCCCGGAGCCCAGTCGTCTTCAGGATAAGCATCAAGCCTGACAAAAAAACTGCCGTTCTCGTACAAAATCAAGGAAGATATGTGCGCGTTGAGGAGGCGGTAATCGGGATGCTTGGTTCTCCACTCATCTGTTGGTGCGTCTGGCAAATTAGAAGCAACAATGATTTCTGGCAGCCGTGCTATCAGTTCTGCAAATCTGTCGATTTGAGCTTTGACTGGTTCGGTTCCCATTGCTTTTATTGTGATGGGGTAATCAAGACCATTCACAATCGTATCGGCACTCCAGTCACCTTGTTGCCAGCGTTTACATTCTCCAAATAAAAGATGTTCATGTAGCTCGGGTTCCCAGCGGGAAGGCGGGTATTTACGTTGATCGGACATATTATTTTTCTGATGAGTGAATGTGTAAATAGTCTTTTGATTTATCTTTTGCGTCCATTTAATACAGGTGCAGATACAGTTGCCAGTTTTCAATGCATGAAAATTTTCAATGATATTTCGACTATATCTTAAAATTGAAAATTTTATTGTGACAAACAATAATGATGAGGATTGCTGCCACGTCACAGTGTAAATTGACGCAAAGCTCTTCTATTTTTGCGGAGGTACGACTCCCAAACTCTCGTCACGATAACCAACCCCAAAATAGCGATTGACCGAACCACAATTCCGGCAGGCTGCCCTGATATTGCCGGTCGGATCATGTATCTGTGCTGCCCCCATGAAACCCCACGGTTTTTCATTATTATTCAAAATCTGTGAAAAAACCTGAGGTTCTGCGCAAACGCCACGATATCCTGCGGTATCTGGATTTAAATTGTTTTTGTTGATCAGGTCTTGTACGAGAGAATTTTCTATTGAAGATAATTGCAAGTCTTTACGAGTATACTTGCTATATCCAAGAGTCACTTTACCTTCCCGGTCAATGAAGGCAGCTGCCATTCCTCTTTTTGCTTTATTTTGCGCTTCTTTCACAGCCTGTTGTGCCATACCCTCTGCATTATTTTGGCTGGGGAACATCCTGAAGTCATTGAGCCTGTTCGTCCAGTCAGGTGGCAAGGAATCCAGTGCGTAAGGGTGCCGGACTTTGAATAAGCCCTCAGAGTGAAGCTCGCTCTCGGGTAACATGATATCGCGAACCGCTTCTGATCTGCTAAGCGATTGTGGAGTGATTTCTGGCAAAGCATGGTATTTTGTGTCTGCAACACCCGTGCGGCCTGGAACTATGTGATCAGGAATAGCTGTTCGTGCTCTTGTTGCATAAGCTGCAGCTCCCGGCACTGTATTGAAGGCGGCACTTAATATGCCATCCGATGCGAGTTGTGCCCCACCAGTGGCCAGAAAACGCCAGGTTCGGTAATCCAGATCGGCAAGATAATCTTTCGTTCCCGGATCATCCTGTATCAAGGGGCTACTCCATGGACTGATTGCAGCGGGCGAAATATAAGCAACTCCTGCACCAGTGACTCCATCTCTGTATTGCCTAAAATCGTCCAGCACAGGATAGCCCCTGGGACCTCCATAGCTTGATCCTTGGTAAGTATCTGGATCGATTACACTGGGCACGACACTCTTTGGCGGGCGCGCTAAATAGGTCCCCCTGGACTCTGTCAAGCCTGCCGCACGCGTGGCAATCGTTGCCATGCGCAAATACTCCTCCGCCGCTGCTTTTTGATCGCTGTCTTTAAGGGCGGCATATGCACTGCCATAGGTGTCTGCATGCGTGCGAAGCTGGTCGCTGAGAAGTTTGCATTCGTCAATGGTCGAACAGCCTGCTGCGCGGCCGTATGTTTGTGCTGCATAATCAGCCAGCCTGCCACTGCTGGTTTGTGGGGCGGCCCAGCCAGATCCCGATGAATCTGAAGATGCGGAGCGCGTGCTCCGCCTGTTTTTTTCTGCCGCAGTAATCGCATTTCCATATGCATCCGGAGCAGAGGTATAGTAAGCATCATTTTCAAAGCGACGGACTAGTGGAGTAGCTGATATAGGATCCCTGTTTTCATCATTAGCTGGCCCGACGCTTGTGCTCATGCCACCCATTCCATCGAATGTTTGAGCCCTGTAGCTGTCTTCATCATTGCCGCCTCTTCCCATGGTGGTGCCAGATGGTAAGAGACGGATGCTGGGGTCAAGGTCTGAGAGTTGCAAATCATCTGCCATGTTACTGCCAAGGTCTTGCGCATTGAAATTATCGTCGCCGTCAAGCTCGTCAAAATCGAGGATGCGGTAGTACAGGCCGTCACGGCCGCGTATGCGGCTTCTGTTTGGCATGTATGTTCCTTAGGTGTTTTTGAATAGAGGTATAGGCATGTTGCTTGGTTGTTGCTTAGTTGTTGCTACAGCACAGGTAAAACGCCATCTTGTGCGTGGCAATGCTCTCTGCACCGCGGCGATTGCTTCCTCTTGAGAGCGACTTTATGCAGTCATTCGCGGCTAAAGCCGCTCCTGCAGAAAAATCGTCTCCTGCATCACGAGCTTAATATGGCGATGTTTGCTGACTTGTAAGGCGCGCCGCGTGCGGCGATGCTTGTTAAGCTGTAGGGTGCGCCGTGCGCACCGGGTTTTGATGTGGGAAATTGCAGAATAATGCGTGAAAAGCGGTGCGCATGGCGCACCCTACACAGCACGGTAATGTGCAGGGTGTGCGTGGCGTGCAGTTTATTGTGCTGCGGTTACAAAACCAGCTTGCGTTCTTCGACCAGGTAAAGCAATTCATCGAGTGCGTTGATAAAAGCTTCTTGCGGGTCGAGCTTGGGGTATTTCCAGAAGTTCATGAGACCCAGGTGTTTGCAGATGGCCCAGTAAGTCCAGGGTTGTTCGAGGCGCAGGTCGTTGATGAGGGCATCGATCTCTTTGACTTTTTTATCCCTTTCTATATCCCAGACGGCGTGGCAATCATCGGCAGCAACAGAATAATTGCTGAGGGCATTCTTGCCGATGATGCCGCCACCGATGCCAGTGTCGCGGGCGATTTCTGCGTGGTTGTTGTTCATCCACATGGCCCATTGGTCGAGCCAATAGGTCAGCAGGTCTTTTTGCTGCTTTTGTGGGTCATTGTTGTTGGTGACTGTGTGTGCAAAATTCTGACGTGCGTTCATGCTTGCTCCTTGTTGTGCATGGGCTGTAGAGGTGTTGCTTGCGTATTTTTTAAACTTTAAAACTTTAAGACCTCCTAACACAGAGGCGCAGAGTATTCATAGAGGGACACAGAGAAAGGCTGGAAGCATATTCTAGTTGGGCGCGTAGGTTGGGCCGGGCTTGTAGGTTGGGCCGGGCCTCGCTAGGCTACGCCTTACCAGCCCAACACTCGGCTTAAAAACAACGTAATCGTCTATCAAAGGCTGAGTGTTGGGCTGATACACCGTAGCCCAACCTACGAGAATGCCAACACTTCCGTTTAACTGTCTTTCTCGCTTTTCTCTGTGCTCCTCTGTGAATACTCTGTGGTGCAGCAGGGGTTTCGTGCGGCCCGCGTAGGGGAGCATGCTCCTCGCCTGCGTAACGAAGACTGCTTGCAAGCAGTCTTTCCTTCCTCTGTGTTGAGAGGTTTTGATCAAAACTAAACCACCCGCCGATAAGATTCCCAATCAAACACCACGGCCTTGCCACCACCTTCACGTAGCCTGTCCATGGCGCGGGTGCCGATGTAGTGTTCGAGTTCTGCCAGCCCCAGATTGCTGATGAGGATGCTGGGTTTCATGACTTCGTAGCGGCCGTTGATGATGTCGAACAGCAGCATTTTTTCTGTCTCGCTGCCGAACTGGACGCCGACTTCGTCGAGTATCAGCAAGTCTGGTTCTAC
This sequence comes from Undibacterium sp. Tian12W, assembly GCF_049339405.1. NCBI lineage: Bacteria > Pseudomonadati > Pseudomonadota > Betaproteobacteria > Burkholderiales > Oxalobacteraceae > Undibacterium > Undibacterium sp. Tian12W. Next base: position 31,651 of record NZ_JBMPPK010000033.1, on the reverse strand, counting down.
AAATTCCTGTATCAGTTCCGCCTCGGTGTGAGGGCTGTCGCGGCGGTAGCTTTCTTTGATGCGGCGTACTGCTTTTAAAACGGAACTCATCACGGCTTGTTTGCCTGCATCCATGATGTGCCTGGCAATGCCCACCGCCAGATGGGTTTTGCCAGTGCCTACACTGCCGCAAAAAATCAGACTGCGGCCAGACTTGAGAACAGCATCAAACTCTTGCGCATAGGCCTGGCAAGTGCGCAATGCCTGCTCTGCTGCAGCGCAAGTGGGGCGATAATTTTGCAGGTTGCGTTCTGCAAAGCGTGCCGGTATGGCGGCACGGCCCAGGCGTTTTTGCCAGAGTGCGGCTTGCTGTTCTTGCCGTTGCTGCTGCATGCTGACCTGGCGTTGTTGCGCATCGCTGGCTTCCTGGCATTGCTGGCAGGCAGACCAGATGCCGGACTTGTGCGAGTAGGCGGTGTAACTGCCATGCTGCGTGCAGTGTTGCTGCTGGCTGCTAAGCTGCATGCCGCCGACGCGGACAAAACTGCTGCTGTCAGAATGAACCATCCTGGGCTATTCCCTGTGCGTAGTTGGTGTTGGCAAGGTCTTTTCCATGAGATTTTGATGCCAGTCTGGCGGGCGCACTCCAGTCCGCTTTGTAATGTTCGTTAGGGCCAAAGAAGGTCGCCGCATGCTTGATGAACTTGGGTGATTCCCCGGAAGCGGCAATGTAAGCCGCATAGCGTTTGACACCTTCGAGCATGAGAGTCGCATCGACGCCTTGACGCCGTCTTGCCAGCCAGGCTTGCCAGGCTTCTTTTTTGCTGGCACCGGGTCGGCGTGGATAGCCTTTCCAGGCTGCTTCGAATTGCGCAGTATCTTCGTCAGCCTTGGTCAGTTTTTTTGCTTTGGCAGATCGTATTTTTTTGTCGTCGCTCTCGTGACAAGGCGCAGCCATGTCAGGGGTGAGGGAATCAGGAATCAGGTTAAGGGAATCAGGAATCAGGTTAAGGGAATCAGCCGGGCTAGTTCTGGTTATATTTTCGACCTTGTCAGTGCCCGACCCTATACTTGTCTGGGGTTCAACCGGGGATGGAATGATGCTTTCCATTTCTTTGAAATGCGGATTCTGATGCACATCCCATTTACAGATTTGAACGTAGCGATTTCCATCTACGATATAACGCTGGATGAAGCCACGTTCATGCAATGACTCAAGCAATGCATCAATATCGCAATCATCATAAGGCAAAACCTTGGCCTTGATTTTTTTGATGCGGTCTTCCACGCGCCCTTCTCTGTCAACAATGGTCCAGAGACCTGCAAACAGCAAGCGACCCAGTGCTGGCAATTCAGCCAGCGCGTCATTGGTAAAAAAACCTGGTTTGATATTTCTTGAACGTGCCATATTTCATTTTCCTTTTTTCATTTTTTGATCATTTATTCGCAAGCCACTGCAGCAGCATCACATCTCAAGGCAAGCTGAAAATCTTTTTCCGTTTCCTGGATTTTTCTGTGGTGTCGCAAGGGTTTGGAACGAACCGCGCAGGACGGCCAGCCATTCGCAAGCCAACTACCCACCACGGCACAATTTGCAATACGTATACACAGGCTGATTCTGCGCATTGCAAAACTGCCGTATTGATCGCATCTGCCCACGCCCGTGACGGCAGCGCGGGCCTTTGCACAGACGACGGGCGGTAATGGTGTGAGTGGGTGAAATCACCCGGTTGTCCAGATGCTGCCAGTCTGTGGTTGCGGGCGACTGGCTCAGCATGGGCAGGCCCTTGTTTGTGGTGTTACTTGATTTTCCCCACAGGCTTGCCCCATCAGGCATGCGCGTGCGGACACCTGACGCAGGATGTCATTTTGTATTGTCATGTTGTTGTCGTATGGCTGCGTGGGCAGTCTGGTTTGTGTTTTTTTAAAACCGGAAGACTTCTCAACACAGAGATGCAGAGGAGCGAAACAATCTCGTTTGTAAGCGCTATTTCACAGGCATGGACATTATTCCCTCCCCCTCGAAGGGGTAGGAGCCATTGCGTAGTGCGTAGGTTGGGTCGGGCCTCGCTAGTCCTCGTAGGTTGGGCTACGGGGTATCAGCCCAACACTCGGCTTTGAAATAACGTAATCGTTTATCAAAAGCCCGGTGTTGGGCTGATGAAACGTAGCCTAGCGAGGCCCGGCCCAGCCTACGCACTGGGCTTTGAAATAACGCACTCGTTTAACAAAGGCCAAGTGTTGGGCTGATACCCCGTAGCCCAACCTACGCACTTGCCAACATTCTCGTTTTCCCAATGTTTCGCTTTTCTCTGTACATCTGTATCAAGAGGTCTTCATCGTCAATTTATATGCCCCATGCATGCGGGGCCCAAGTCGCCAGAAAGACGACAAAATCATCAGCCGGATTGCCAAAACCACAGGCGGCTGATGGTGACCAGGGAATCCTGGTGGAGTAAGTAGATGGTTAAACAGTATTCGCGCGGTAACAGATCAAGGCAGGCGAACGGCTAGTATGTTTAAGGTTGAAGGATAGATGGGTTGATAGCTTCGTTTCATTGCCAGATGCATACCTGATTAAAGTAAGCGAGCGTCTCCCCACAAGTTCAATTATATACACTTTCGTATTGCCATCCAAGTTTTTTTCACTAATTCTTGGCATTTTTAATGCAATAACGCATAATGCAGCCATGGACGCTAAAACTAATATCAAATATCTCATGGATAAGTCGGGCATGAACCCGACTTCGTTGGCAACTGCCCTGGAAAAAATGTTCCCTGATGAAGTCAGGGTGCCGCAGGCGACGATATTCCGTATCGTCGAGGGCATCACCAAGGACCCGCGCACCTCTTCGCTGGCGCCGATTGCCAAGTTCTTTAATGTCACCCTGTCTGACTTGCGCAGCAAGGATTTGCGCGGGCATGAGAGCAGCCAACCTGTCGCTGCCAATGATGAACAGGTCAGCATCGCCACTATTAATTACTATGCAGCCAAGGGCTCTTGCGGTGGCGGCGCACATAATGAAGATGCCGAACCCAAGGGTCAACTGATTAAAGAGCTGGGCTTTTTCAAGAAATATGGCGTCAAGCCTGAGAACCTGGCGGCCATCTATGCCGATGGCAGCTCGATGGCTGACTTTATCGTTGATGGCGACATGGTCATCATCGACCAAACCAAGACTGAGCCACAAAGCGGCAAGATCTTTGCCATCCAGCATCCTGATGGCCTGCGCATCAAGCAATTACGCCGCGAAATCGATGGCACCTGGGTGCTGGAAAGCCGCAACCCCGACAAACGCACTTATCCCGATGAGCGCATCACGCCTGAAAATGTGGGCTTGCTGAAGATCATAGGGCGCTTTGTTTACAGGCAGGGCGGCTGATCCGTCGTGTTGGTTGCAGGATGGTTGCTGGGTAGTTGCAGGATGGTTGCGTGATGGGTTTGTGACGGTGCACAGACCCTGACATGGCGGCGGCATATCTGTACACTCGCCCATGCCAATTTGCTATGATAGCTACTTGTATGCAGGGTGATGCAACCGGCGCCCTGCCCCCTGCTCTCTGTAATTCCACCACGATGGATGATCAAGCTTCATGCAAACTGTACTCTCGCAAGCCCTCCACACCCCGCGCCTGATCGTGCGCACCATTCAAGAAGACGACCTGCCTGACTTGTTCAAGGTATTTTCTGACGACACCGTCACCCGCTTTTTACCGTATATCACCTGGGAAGACACCCTTGCTGCCCATAGCTGGTATGCGCGCGTCAAGGAAATGGCAGCGCAGGCATCAGCCGTGCAATGCGTGATGGTCGATAAAGAAAGCAACCAGGTCATTGGTTCTTGCCTGCTGTTTCGCTTTGATACCGAGAGTGAACGCTGTGAGCTGGGCTATGCGCTGGCGCAATCGCACTGGGGTGGCGGTTACATGGCCGAAGCCCTGCGCGCCCTGCTGACGCACGCCTTTGGCGAGATGGGCATCAACCGCATCGAGGCAGAAGTCGATCCCCGCAACCCCGCCTCTGCCCAGCTCTTGCGCAAACTGGGCTTTACCCAGGAAGGCTTGCTACGCCAGCGCTGGAAGATGAAGGGCGAGATCAAGGACACCTGGATGTTTGGGCTCTTGCGCGACGAATGGCAGGCGGCAAACCGGCCAGGCTGATCTTTGCCATTGGCGGCCAGGACAAACCTGAAATGATGCATGCTTACGTGCAGGGGTGGCTTTAGCCGCGAATGGCCGCCACGGTACCGCTGTTCGCGGCTGAAGCCGCTCCTACGGAATGTGATTTCCGGATTGCAGGGCGCGTTGCAATGCGCTGTATGGCAGGGGCGCACGCGGCAATTTAATTGACCGGCGATAAGCAATACCAGGCAAGCAGGATACGCCGTGCGCACCATAGCTTGGCAATATGGATTGCGATATTGCTTGTGATATTGCTTCTGATACGGATGGTGATATCGCTTGAGAAGCGCAGCCTGCCATTTGATGCGCATGGCACACTCTACTCCTGCAAATTGCTGTAGCCATCACTTAGATCAAAGCACGCACGCTTTCAAGCGGCAAGAACAGGGACAAGGGCGTATCCGGCAAGGGAATGAAGCCAAAATGCTCATAAAAACCTGCTGCAGTATCATCTTTGGCATCCACGACCAGAGCATAGGCGGCAATTTGTGCGGTAGCTGAGCGTTCCAGTGCATCTGCCAGCAAAACTCCGCCCAAGCCCTTGCCCGCAAAACTGCTATCGACTGCCAGGCGCCCCAGACGAACCACGGGCACGCTGGGATAGCGTGGCAATTTCTTTTGCACCCCGGCAGGCAAGGATGTCAGCACCACGCTTGATGATGCCAGTGTGTAATATCCAGCAATCTTCCCCTCGCCATCTGTCGCTACAAAGCAGGCCGTCACTCTTCGTTTAACGTCCTGCATGAGCTGCTGTTTGAAATAGCGGTTAAGTGCTTCAGACTGGCAATTGAACTGCTTGCGATCATGCGTCTGGTCAAGCTGAACGATGTTCAGGAATGGCTCATCCATGTTTGCAGAGCCCCATCAGTGCTGGTCGTTGATGATTTGCTTTTTCCTGGCGAAGGCTTTTTTCAAGGCTGCGTTGGCAGGAGGGGGATTGATCAGGGCATCGGCAAAACTCGCCTGATCGGCGACAGACAGACGCATCACTTCTGCCTCGTTAATGACCTCCTGGGCAAACTTCAAACTGACGCTGGTGACAAAATCAGTCACGGTGCGACCCTGCAACTCAGCCGCGCGCTTGATCAGCGCATAGCTGTCAGGCAATATCCTGGCTTCTATTCTGGCTTTGGTTGTGGTCATCAGTCATTTTCCTTGCATAGTTTCTTGCATCATTTTCTACATACTTCCCTGCATAAGAATTGTACGGCTAACTGCCGTCAGATTCAATAAAAATACCTTTAAGTGACATGAATCAAACCGCCTTATACCAATTCCAGCACTTTCCACGTTTACATATAACCAACAATTCCATACGAAATCATACTTTTTAATGCATTTTCGTATTGACTTGATTAATACAAAAGCGTATAGTTCTACTCATGGTCAGACAAACAAAGAAAGCGACACATGAGCACGCAAACTTATTTTGGATTACCCAAAACCTATTACGCCCAACCGGCCACTGCATCCACTGCGGTGCTGATCAACGGGCAAAACCTGATCGACGCCTTTGCTGAATGCAGCATGGAACAATGCAACAAAATGGCCAGCATGCTGGACCAGGGGCGGTATGAAAACTTTGGCAGGATGATGGCGAAGGTCATGCAGGACTGGCAGCAATAAATCGCTGTACTGTGTTTGAAAGCTGGACGATGAAATCTGGGTTTTGAAATCTGAATACAGAGTTTCAGCACTGAGTTTCAACACCGAGTGCGGCACTGAGTTGAACACTAAGTTCAACACTGAATGTCGATATTGACTATAACACCGAAGCGCTCTGCATCTGAGTGCATAGCACGCAAAAAGAATACGCTGGTGAAATCGGTTCGCGGCCCATTTCACACTTGCCGGAGTAGCGTCCGGCACCTTGTCTGCGCTGGCCTTGCACCTTCTGCTGCCGCGTTCACCCGCGGCGGGCAAGGCCAGCGCATCACATTGTCACCTGTTTTTTTCCGGCATCAACAGCCAGCCGCAATGGCCAGCTAAAGCAGCACAGCATGAGCAACACAGTATCAGCAGTACGGCATCAACAACAAAGTATCACCCGGCATCACCAGGTATCACCCTCAAGCATCTCTCTTACAGTATCACCCAAAAATTACATTGATTAACACGAGAACGAGTGCGTTTTTTTGTGCGTACGCGCTCGCCCAAAATTTTGTGAGGACTAGTATGAAAACATCCCTGACAGACTGGCTGGTCACTGCCCTGGCGTATATCGTCATCTGCACTGTGCTCAGCATCATCAATAATGAAGAAGACAAAATACCGGGCGCTGAACAGCTTGAGCAGCCTGAAAAACAGGCAGCTCCCGCCAGCCGGGCTGCGGCGAGACTACATGCCTCAGTGGCTACCTCAGCAGCTACCCCAGTGGCTGCATCTGCGAATGCATCAATGAATACACAGCTCGCCAAAAAAATACCAGAGCAAGGCACTGGGCGTAGCGAGCTGAGCCAGCTGGCGCAAGAAGCAGAACGCATGACCGGCTTTGGTGCGAGGGTGCAATGAAGCATAGCCGCCAGTTACATGCCGTGGGCAATGCCCTGTTCGATACACGCAGCAGCCAGTGCATGGCGATCGCTTACGGCTGGCAGGCCGAGGCGCATTACGATGCCAGCGGCAAAATCTGCAACCCGGATGCCCTGCAACCGTCTGACGAAGCCATTGCCAATGCCCGCCTGTGGGCCAAGGCACCTGAGCTGCTGGACAAGGCGCAGGCCCTGGCAGCGAGGCTGCCACAAGATGATCACTGGTTTGCTGCCCATGAAGCACAAGCCCTGCGCGAACTTTGCCTGTCTTTAGAGAAAGCCACAACATGAACGATACACATGCCCTCATCAACCACCTGCACATGCGTGTGCGCATCAAGTGCGCCGTATATCGCATGATACGCGACCTCGGTTACAGCCGCCTGGCGGCATGCAAGACAGCGTTGCAACATTGATTTTTGAAATTTTTAAAAATTTTCACACAAGGCGATAACACGAATGGCATCCGTCAATAAAGTGATCCTCGTTGGCAACCTGGGCCGCGACCCTGAAACCCGCTACGCCCCCAGTGGCGAAGCCGTCAGCAACATCACCATTGCCACCACCGACAACTGGAAAGACAGAACAACTGGTGAACGCAAGGAACGCACTGAATGGCACCGCATCAGCTTCTTTGGCCGCCTGGCAGAAGTGGTGGCCATGCATCTCAAAAAAGGTGCATCCGTGTATGTAGAAGGCAGCCTGCGCACCCGCAAATACACAGACAAGGATGGCCAGGAAAAATCCATCACCGAAGTGCGCGGCGACACCATGCAGATGCTCAGCAGCAGATTCGCAACCCAGGCAGATGGCACGGATGGCACACCGCAAAAACCCCGCCAGCCCGCCCGCGCACCTGAGACCTGGGACAACATGGATGATGATTTACCGTTTTGAGTGATAGTCAACACCGCACGCAAAACAAGACAACAAGATAGTAATCAACAAAGTAGCAACTCCGACTCCTTCAAGGAGATGCTCAGGGTGAAGATGGGTTTCCTATGCAATGTGATGATCAGTCAATCAAATGGAAACCATCGCCGTCCCTGCCATTTCACCGCGCTGCCAGCAGGCGGCCTGGAAATGGATAGTGCAAAGCATGCTTTGCGAAACCGCAGCAATTTTCCTTGCAAGGGAAAGAAGTAACAAACCAAACAACCGCCGAAAGGACACAATATGAGAAACGACATCGCCGTACGCTATGCCCAGGTGGCGCAAATCCTGAGTGACAAATTCCTGTTCATCGAAGACATCATGCGCGAGCTGCGCACTTCGGAAAATTATGCGCGCAAGCTCATTAGTGACCTGTGCTTCTCAGGCCATGTCGTACAACGTGCCACGCCCACGCCCCGTGGCCGCAGCAAGCTGCAGTTTGGCTGGCACAGCGGCAAGCCCGCGCCCACCATCTATACCCGCCAGATCAGACCTGCTGCCGACAAAATCCGCCGCACCGATCCGCTGATGATCGCCTTGTATGGTGAAGCCTGACGATCACCTCGTGCGCTTTGCTCAAGGCGGGAATGCAGGGCTCACTGCTGTACGCCGCATGTAATTTCTGTGCTCCCCAGGTCTATGCGCATTGTCATCATCGACGCTTGCATGTGGTGCGTTGCAACGCCCCCCTACGGGCTGCATCAGCAAGCAGGGTGTGCCATGCGCAGCATTTTTCAGCGCTATCTTTGTCATCATTTCTGAAAAAATGCGGTGCGCACGGCGCACCCTACCGCATGCCCAAACCTACATTGAAGATGCAGCAAAAACACCTGGCAATAAAAATCACCACAGGAACATCATGCCAATGAAACGCATCACCGGCCCGGACGGCCTGCCCTACCTCATCGAGACACAAGAAGACGATGAGCAATCGAATAACTGGGCCAGTCCTGAAGAAAAAGACAAATATATACAATTATTACCAGGTACTATTAGCGCAGACGTAGATCCATTTGCCGGGCTCCAATTTTCCAGAAGACCAAACCCGGATTATGAGCAAAAGCTGGCCGCGCTAGAGGGCAGTGTGGGTGGCATGCAAGCGGCCACACCGGTCAGGGGTTTGCTATTGCGTACCATGGCGGCTGGCGATGATGCAGGTGACGATACTGAACAATCCCCGCAAGTTGACAATGAAGGCGATACCTACTCTGACAGAGAAGACGACGAGGAATGGGAAGATTCGCCGGACCGCGGCATTGACGACGCTGCTGAGTCGCCAGCGACTCAAGGCTATCAGACCAGTGCTTATTCGGGGCAATCAACTGGTGAGAAAAATCAGGCAAAGAAAACAGGTCTGTTAAGTAAGTTTACCGATACTCTTGCGAGAAAAGAGGGTAATGGATTTAGCGCCAAAGGACAGGATGCCCGATTCCGCAATCCTATGGAACAAATTCCGGGTAATGATCCGTCTATACCGGAAGTACAGAATTCAGATGGCTCATGGACTTTGCCATTTGGTGGAAATGCACATCCGATCACGCCATACAATGGACATCAAATACTCAAGGGAAGAGACAGACCCGTCAGCTATTCCAACGCAGAGATTGACGAAAAAAATAAAATCATCAACGTCAAGGTCCTCACGGATTATCAAAAACCATCCTTATTCAGTCGCTTTATTGGTTTGAACAAACAGGTCAATGACCAGGAATTTGAAAAATATGCGAAACTGGCCGATGAAGGCATAGCAAACTACTGGAGCAGGAAAGTCAATCTCAATGGAGAAGACTGGACAGTCAATGTCAGGCCTGAAAGATCAAAAGATGGCATGCCTTTCACCCTGGCCAATCCTGGAAGCAAGACGATCTATGGTGATTTGAGCAAGCGCTCAAGCAATCCGTATCCGACCGGATCAGGAAAATTGTATTACGACACAAATTATGGTAAAGATGCTGATGCCATACTCAAGAGAACTGCGGGACATGAATTTGGGCATGCTGTATTAACAGATGCACTCAGCAAAGATTATTCATGGGGTCATGAAGGCACATCAACTTTCTATGGTGACATCTACGAAAAAGCGCCCATGTATCCGGCAACGGGAGAAATCAATCTCATGCAGTACCACAATGATCATCCACAAGTAAAACTAGGCCAATATATAAATAGGAGTATCGCCAGTGAAAACGACGTTAAGACACTTATACATATTGCTGGCCGCCGCAAGTAAGCTGCTATTCATCGCGCCGGAAGCACAAGCGTGGGAGCAAAAGTTCGATCTCGAATTCAGGGTACTCAATTCAACAAAACACACCATTGATTTTTGCGACACTCATTCATCAGATTGCAAAACTGTCGCTGCGGGAGATACCTATGAAAATGGACAAATCACAAACGGAAAGCAAATTCACTATTTTTATTATTGGCTATATGGCACGACCATCAAAATCTGTGGAAAAATTGTGCCGCTAAGCAGGGTGGTCACGACACCCGTGCCGAAAAAAAACGACAGCGACATTGTCTTTTACAGAATGAGCATCACTGAAGAAAGCACTCAGCAATTATGCCGGGATACCAGGCAGACTACAGGAAAGCCCCTTTGAATAAGGAACATCGCCAGTGAAAACGACGTTAAGGCACTCTTTCATCTTGCTGGCCGCCGCAAGTAATCTGCTGCTCACCACGCCGGAAGCGCAAGCTTTGGAGCAAAAATTCGACCTTCTCTTCACTGTAGTCAACTCCACTGCCCAGGTAGTCGAGATATGCGACCATAATCCGACAGAATGCAAAAAAATAATCCCGGGAGATACCTATCAGAATGGGTACATCACAAACGGGAAACAAGTTCCCAATTTTTACCGCTGGTTATATGGTACTACCATCGAGATTTGTGGAAAAAAAGTGCCCCTGAGCAGGATTGGCACGCCTCCTGTACAGGAAAATAATGGTCGAAGTATGATCTATTATAGAATGGCAATCAATGATGAAGGCTATCAGCGCGTATGTAGCGATGAAAAAAAGCCAGCAGGCAAACATCCCTGAACAGGCCATATTTGTTGAGCGAACTTCCCCCCATCGGGACTTCCATATACAAGAATGCTGACACTGATTTGACGACCGACTGCAGATATTCCAGTGTAGATAATCAAAGATATGGCAAATAATTCCCGCACTGGCAAGAACAACTATCCTGGCGCTATCCTGCCTGACCCATATCGAGCCAGGCCACAGCCTATCGGCGCAGTGAACGATGAGCAGATACACAATGGCAGTAAGCGCCCGTTGACTTATGCCACTGCGAACATGGATGACGAGCATAAAATCATCCACATTCGCTTATGCATGAACTATGGCAAACCATCACTGGTGACCTGTCTGTTGGGGCTCGCCAAAAAGCCCGGCGACGCGCAGTTTGAATACTATGCGAGGCTGGCCGATGAGGGTATAGCAAAATACTGGAGCAGAACCATCACGCTCAAGGGTGAAGCATGGGATGTCAGGGTAAGGCCGGAAAGATCCGCGCAAGGCATGCCCCTGACCCTGGCAAACCCGGGCAGCCGCCTGCTTGGCAACCTGAGCAGGCGCTCGCGCAATCCATACCCGTTTTTTACCGGCACTTTATATTACGATGAGAATGACGGACCAGACCCTGAGCGCTCGTATGCCATGACAGCGGCGCATGAAGTTGGCCATCCACTATTGACGCATGCATTCGGCGCGCTATGGTCCTGGGGACATGCAGGTACATCTACCCTGCTGGGAAAGAGATATGACTCTGCGCCAGAATGCCCTGCACAAGGTGAAATCAACCTCATGCTTTACTACAATAGAAATACCAGCTGTGTCATTGGCAGTGACAGTATTTTTGAAAGAACCATTGCCAGTGAAGACGACCTTAAAACGCTGGTATATATTGCTGGCCGGGGTAAGTGAGATGTTGCTTAGTGCCCTTGAGGTTTAGTAACAGCCTACGCAGAGTAAGTTGCAAAAACATACCCTGTCCACTCCACCCGCTAGAAAATGGCGGGTTGATACGCATATGATTGATGTTTTTAATTTTTGCAACAACCTCGAAAAAATAGAGAATGACCATATGGCCCATATAGATTTTTATGATGTGCACTTGCGGGTAGAAGGGCCAGCCGCATCAATGAAATTGTTTTTTCAAAATCACCTAACGGAGAATAACTTTTCATTTGCATCAATTGTATACATGCCAGCTGAATTGAATTTCGAGCTCAATAACTTTGTCGATGATGGTTACGCTGCCCTATATGGGGATTGGCATACCCTGACGGGCCGGTGGATGTTCAAAGATGCAGCGGCAAGCTATGGCTACCCATTCCCTCTTGCAACGCAAGAAAAAGTGTTGAACTGCATCAAGTCCCTGGGTGAATTTGGTGAGACCAGGCTATCGCTTGGAGAATTATTCAAATCCAACCTTGATCACTATGGGCATGGGCATGCCAGTACCTGGTGCAAGCAATACTGGGGAATCAGTGAAGATGTTTGTGACGCCGTGATCGGCGTTGCGGACGAGCACACAGACATTATTTTTGAACTATCGCTGGCTATGCCCAAGAAATTATTGAGCTTATTATCCAAGCGGTATGCATATCTGCAATTGACGGCATCATCTGCCAGGCAAAATGGCAAAGGCGCGAAAAGAATTGTCATGCTCAATGGCAAGGAGTTGCCCTCACCAGTACAGACAACGGCGGCGATTCAGGCATCCGTCTTACAGGTTAAAAGCGAGGTGCAGCGAAAATATTACCAGGACATGTTGGGGCCACATCAGCTTGGTGATGCGATAGAGATTAACCAGTATGGCAATCCCATGTTTTCAGGGAGCGAGCTCAGCGTCCATTTCATCAAGAGTCGCCTGGCCGACGGTGATGAAACTGAGGGGATCACATCACGCTATACCGGGCTGACAGACAGGCACCTGGCAGTGATACGCTTACTGCAGCCACATTGGGGGAAATGAAGTTCTTTACTTATCCCAGTCGGGTTTCTTGCAGCAGCTTGACTGGCTGACTTTTCATCTCTAAAAACGCAATACCGCCACTCACGCAAACAGCAAGGCGGCAATCGCAAAGACAATTCCACCAATGACCATATACCAGGATGCTTTTTCTTTTTCAAAGACAAACTCATGTGGACGATTGGGGTCATACAAGACGCTGACTGGTCTGCCTGCTTCAAAATCGGCGATCAACTCAGAAGGGAAAGAATGTTTAGCGGTGATTTTTTCACCCTTTTCAGTGGTGAAGCTGAACTCGGCAGTGTAAATCGATTTGCGCTTGGTGTAGTTCTTGATAGGATCAACCACGGCGGTTTTGCCTATGGCCTTCATATGTGCCAGGGATGAGCGCTCAGAGAAACCCGCTGCCATGAATGCAAGACCAGCGACCACGCCCAGGATTTTGAAGACTATACTCTTTTTTGCCATGCTCAGATCCCTGCTTAATCTACAATGATCATGCCAGTGTAGCATCATGATGATGACGGCAACAACATCTGCATTGTGCCATCCCGCTCCTGCAATGTATGCCGCTATGCTGCGCAAGGGCAGTCCAAAGATGCAGGTGGGCAGCCCTCGGCTATAATCTGCGTTTTGAAACGTACATGACATCATGCAAGACCAGCTCACCGCCCTGCTACAGGCCCATACGGCCAGCGACGCCACAGAAGCCATGCACTTGTCAACCGCGCTGGACTTCGTGCGCAGCACCACCGACTGCGCCAGCCGTGCTACCCTGGCCGGGCATGTCACCGCATCCGCCTGGATACTGCACCCCGATGGTAAATCTGCCCTGCTGACGCATCACAAGAAACTCAATCGCTGGCTGCAACTCGGTGGGCATACCGAGGATGCCGACACCAGCATACAAGCCGCTGCCGCCCGCGAAGCGCGGGAAGAAAGCGGCATGGCTGATTTGCGCCTGCTGAGCGATGCCCTGTTTGACGTCGATGTACATCCCATCCCGGCCCGGGGCAGCGAGCCTGCACACTATCATTACGACGTTCGATTTTTATTCCAGGCGCAGCAAGTGGATTTTAATGTCAGCGAAGAGTCACATGCCCTGGCCTGGGCGCCGCTGGCTACGCTGGCGGCAGAAGATGGTAATGCGTCGGTTGCCAGGATGGCGAGGAAGAGTTTGGGGGTGTCAGGGTTGGCAACGGGTTTGCGCAAGTAGCGACGGCCACATGACGGGCGCTGGTAAAACATGGAAATGTGCAGGGTACGTTACAACGCACCCTACTTTACCGCCGCAAACCCTCCATATATCCATTTTGAGTGGCGGCCACCACTCCGTCATGCCGGACTTGATCCGGCATCCAGCGGCGTTGTTTGCGTACTGATAGCGCACTTATTCACCATGCCGCAATGCGCCGCCCTGCCGCTGTCCTCGCAGATAAACACCGCATGGCTTGAAAACTAACGACACTGGATGCCGGATCAAGTCCGGCATGACGGGTGGTGGGGTTATGCGCGTTGCCAATGTTGTCCGGCATTACCCTGCAATACAATTCAAATGCAGAAGCGTGAAATGATTTGCGAAGCGCTGGAACGAGTTATGCGTGTGGTGCGCACGGCGCACCCTACTTTACTGCCGCAAACCCTCCGTATATCCATTTTAAGTGGCGCCCCCCACCCCGTCATGCCGGACTTAATCCCACTACTGTCCGGAATAATTATCTTGACTCGTTCTGAACATCAAGTACAAGCAGTGTCCTGGCGATTTTTCCCGCGTCGGAGACTTAATTCTGTAATTGAACATTATTTGCGAGCGGTCGTGCTTGAAGCTCCTTCCCCTTCAAGGGGAAGGTTGGGATGGGGATGGGTTTCCGGCGTAAATTCATTTATCGTTAATCAACCGAAACCCATCCCCACCCTAACCCTCCCCTTGAAAGGGAGGGAATTTACTCGTTATTTTTGTCAAGCACATTATTCCGGACAGCAGTGGGACTTGATCCGGCATCCAGCGGCGTTGTTTGTGCACCGATAAGGCACTTATTCACCGTGCCGCAATGCGCTGACCTGCCGCCATCCTCGCAGATAAATACCGCATGGCTTGAAGACTAACGGCACTGGATGCCGGATCGAATCCGGCATGACGGTGTTGGGGTTGTGTGCGTTGGCAACCTTTTCCGGTAATACCCTGCAATACAATTCAACAGCAGATGCGTGACATGATTTGCGAAGCGCTGGAACGAGTTATGCGTGTGGTGCGCACGGCGCACCCTACTTCAGACTATACGCAAAACGCTCAGTTGCCACACAAATCTCAATCCGCCACACAAGCCCGTTTAGCTTTGTCTGTACGCAAAAAGCTGGCGCCGTTTGCAAAACTGGCGCGGGCACCGCAGTGTGAACTGCATCCATCACCCGTAGCTGACAAGACGAGTTGGTGTTGTTTGACAGTCAGCTTGATCTGGCAATTCTGAATATCGTTTTCACCTTTGCCTGGCAGATAGCTATACACATTACCAGCCAGCGCGAACTTGCCATTGAGGCTGCAATTGTGCCCATTCGATTGCACGAGTATGGTATTCACCTGTGCCTGGGCATTGCCTGTGCTTTTGATTGCCAGGCAATCCTGCACTGTCGTATGGCTACCGTTGGCAAACTCCATGTCATGGCTGAATTCGTAGTTGCCATCTAGCTTGCCGTCGATCTTGCTGTTTGCCGGTGCGTCCTCATTCCATTGCACAAGAAATGCAATCCGCCCGACATAGGCATTTTCCAGGCATTGCACAGTCTTGCAGGCATCACGGCTAGTGCGCAACCAGCGTTGCTGGCTGGATTTGAGTAACTCGCTGGTATCGGTGCCTGTGGCTGGGCTGGCCGCTTTCATCATAGCCTTGTAGGCACCGGCAAGCTGTTCATCGAGAGTAGAGAGATTGCCCGTATCACATATCATGCGTTCCACCGGTTTGGCGGCCTTGCTGCAATCAAAGCTGGCGGCTTGCGTGGTGCTGGCCAGGGTGGAGAATAAAGTAATCAGGGCAAGGGTACAAAGTGTGCGCATAAGTATTATATCCAGGTGATTGTGCGGATGCGCACGGCGCAGTTTAATGATGATGTTGAAGCGTTATATATTCAAGTCTTTAAACACATCGGGCGTTCATTCTTGCAGCGAGGTCAGTCAATGCATGGCCGTAGGGCGCATTATAGTGCGCCGCATGTGTGCGTTGTTCACGGCGATGTTTGCCATTGCGTAGGGTGCGCCGTGCGCACCATCGTTGAATAACGTGAGTGCCTGCATGATAAAGCCACTGCGCATGGCGCCCCTTGCGAGGTAGCACCGTCGTTTTTACATCACCGCAATCAGCCGCACTTGCACTGCGTTTTCTTCTGCCTCTTTGCAACGTTGCCCGATGATCTGCAATTCTTCAAGTACTTCGTTGTTGTCGCCTGATTCGCTCAGCGCCGCTTCGAGTGCGCGTATGCTGATCAGCAGCTCGGTGGGGCTGACCCATTTGGCGTTTTCGGCAGGCCAGTTTTCATCGAGGTCTTCTTCGCTGATGTTGTATTCAACGTCAGAATAAGCAACAAACTCGCTCAAGGCTTGCACGCCCAGTTCTTCACACTGAGCATCGATGTCTTCGAGCTCGTCGAGCAAATAACCGAGGTCGTCTGGTGCGACATCGTCGCTGTCGCTTTCAAGCTGTATCCACAAAACCATGCTCATAATGTGTTTTCCGTTTCTGAGGGGGGCTGATCTGTTTTGATCAAGACAGTATGCCGCCGTTGACCACACCGACAGAAGTTAATCCGTAGCGCTGGGTTAATGCAAGCACTGTCATCACTTGCTGGTAGGTGGTAGTGCGGCTGACGCGAAGATGCACGTCGTGACGACTATCCTTGTCCTTGGTCAGGCCTTGAAAATAATCTTCCAGTTGTGCAGTTGTCGCCGCCTTGCCATTCCATTGCAGGCTGCCGTCGAAATCAATGTCAATAACACTGACGTCTGTAGCCCGGCCAAAACTGAGCGTACAGCCAACCTGGCCATATTCAATCAGATGCCTTTCTGGCGCCACAGTCATGACCAGCATGGCGATCAGCGCCAGCATGATACCTATCATGGGGGTGCTATCCATAGTCAGCAAGACCTCATCTTCTCTTTGCCTGCCCTGGGCTGCCTGTGCGTGCATCATATCTTTGTCCTGATTATTAATGCTGGATTACTGCTGGATTTGCTGCTGCAGCCATATTACACATTTTGTAAAGCTGTTGCAAAGTGGGCAAGCTCAAGTAAAGAGAAAGGCTAGCCTGACTGCCAGCGCTAAAGACCATTGTACTATCGGGCAATAAACCTGCCCGTGCCTGTCCGTTTTTAGCATCAGCCCGGCTGGCAAAAGAAAATCATCTTGATGTTCTAAGACAAGTTCTGGGGACTGTGGCATTATATTTTAGAAGTAATGCAGAGTAAGCCGAAGCAAGCAATAAGCGAACACTCAGCAAACCAGAAACAAAATACAAGTAGCACTGAAGTCAATAAGTCAGTCTGACCCCGGTAAAGGCGAGAAGCATGAAAATTTATTCTGAAATCATCGTTCTGTATGACCACGTCGCCATGCCTGGCGAAGATGATTTTTGTCCGGCGTTCTGGCAGGCAGAAGAATTTGATTCAGATGGCGATTTTTATGGCGATGATGAATCGAAGGAATGGACCACGCTAAAGCTGACCAAGCATTATGCGAATGGCCGCAATAGTGACTTTCATTTGTATGTACATCGCGAAAAAACTGGCGATGCCGCACATGAGCTAGCCCGCTATTTTCAATACCGCAATGATGGCCAGTACAAAGAAAAAAAGAATGTGCAAGAAGCCAAAAACCTGTGCGTAGCCTCGTTTGAAATCAAGGCTGCATCGCTGGAAGACTACCGCGAATTTTTACGCACTGTGCATTTTTTCCTGGAACACACAGGCGGCATCGCTGCCAATGTGGGCGGCTTTGATGCATGGGATTTCAAGACGGAATTTGTGGATTGATGTTTTGTAGGGTGCGCCGTGCGCACCATGTTCGTCCATGTCCCCGTGTCCCAATGTCCATAAGTCACGAAAGATAAAAACGGTGCGCACGGCGCACCCTACTGCTGGTTCCATGGGCTTTGTTATGCTACCGCATGCTTCATCTCACAATATCGAAGCTGCTTTACAATCGCGATACCGCACCCTACGCACTCTACCCAACTGTTATGGCAATCTGGCATTTCGAATTTTCATTGATCCCTACTGCAGGTATCTGCAAGGCGCATGGCAAGATGGTGGATTTTTTGCCGGAATATGGCCGACACCAGCCAGACGCACCACTCCTGGAAAACGATGATTTCTTCAATTATTGGGCAGGCTCTGATCTGTCATCGGGACCAGTGCGCTTGCTAGAGCAATTACTGCCACACAAAACTTCGTGGAGTAGCGACGCACGCATGTATGGCAGTAAAGAACAAAGTCAGCTGGAGGTATGGGATGACGGCATACATTGCGCTTTTAACGTCGCCAATCTGGACGTCACCTTATTAACAGCCATTGTCAACATTGCGCACGATCTGGATTGCAAACTCGCGCTGAAAGATGGCGGCAGACTGATAGACCCAGACACGGACATGGTCATCGAAGCACTGCGGGATTCTTTAGCTTGGAAATTTGTAAAAGACCCAGAGGGAGTCCTCACTCGTGGAGAGCATGTGATTCGATGAGGCTCGTGATAATTGCCAGCTCGTAGGGCACATTGTAATGCGCCGCATGTCAGCGTCCTGCACGGCATAGGCATTTTTCCCAGGCATGCAAATACCCCTGCTACTTGATTAGCTCAACCGAGTGCCTGAAAGTTTTGCAGACTATCCTGAACACGCTGCCGCGTGAGAAATACCATTCATGAACCACAGCCTGATGATCGTCTGTCAGGCTCACTTCGTGTATCCATAAATCGCCGTGGCCAATTGTCGCAAATGGGGGATGAGCAAAGTCTTGCGGTGTCATGATGCTGTATTCAATCACGCCCGAATAAACAAGGTGGATTTTCAGATCATGGTACGGCCCCAGAAAACTTGCCTCTATCTGGATGGCGCGAATTTCTGAACGTTCTCCACTTGCCGGTTCAGAGATACAAAACCGCTCCAACCAGGCGTCATGCAGGCTTTGGTGGCTCCTCAGATCATAATTACCCGTGTCTACAGCGAAGGCATACACGTCTGGCGGAAAAAGATCACGATGCTCTTGCAAGTATCGTTGATAAGACGAAAAATCGAAGTCATATTCCCCAACCTGCTGTGATTCAAAGAATTTCATCTTGTAAAAATGTGGATGAGTAGGGTGCGCCGTGCGCACCGTTCTGGAGTCTGGCGATAAACATTCTTCGGTGCGCATGGCGCACCCTGCAAATCAGCAATTGATCATGCCTGCATGATAACGCGCACGAATCACTTCCCCAAATAAAAAACCGCCACGGAAGGGGGATTTCCGTGGCGGCAAAATACCTAAGGAGACACAACAATCATAGGATATCGGATTAATGTTACACAAGTGTGACGACGATATTTTACAATTGCTTACAAGCATGTAAACTGAGTAAGGATACTTTTGCATCAGGCGCATCTGTGGCAGAGGTGCGTGTACTGTCTCAACCAATCCGCATTTTGCCCGGATGCGGTATGCCCAGTTCCCTGAGTTTTTCTTCATGGATGCGGAAAGGGCAAGTGCCCAGCCACATGTCTTCGTCTGGACGCGGGAACTTGCTGGCGACAAAATCGACAAAGCGCCTGACCTTGGCCGACAACTGGCGGCGGCTGGGGTAGACCATGGAAATCGACACCGCACCAAAGCAGTGTTCAGGAAACAGCCTGACCAGCCTGCCCTGCGCCAGGTCATCATCAATCTGGAAAGACGTGCGCAAGACCAGGCCCATGCCCGCCAGGGCGCAGGCGCGCAGCACGTCGGCATTATTGCTGATGACCTTGCTCTGGATAGGGATGCTGCGGTAAGAGTCGCGGCCTACGCGCTTGTCAAAGGCCATCCAGTTATCGCGCAAAAAGTCGTAATTGAAGTTAAGGCAGCGGTGACCAGAGATATCCTCAGGCGTGGTCGGCGTGCCATGTTCCTTCAGGTAGCTGGGCGAGGCACACAGCAGTACTTCAGACGTGGCCAGCTTGCGCGAGATCATGCTGCCGTCTATCTTTTGCAAATCCAGGTAAAAGCCGACATCAATACCCTCTTCGACCAGATCAACCTGGTGGTCAGTGATTTTGATGTCGAGCATGACGTCGGGATAATCCCTGGCAAATTCGGGCAACAGCTGCGCCAGTTGCGCTTTGCCGAAATGCGGTACAGAATAGATGCGCAAGGTGCCGCTGGGCTTTTTGGCCGCATACGAGGCGATGGCATCAGCGTCGTCAATATCGCTCAGGATGGCACGCACCCTGTCCAGATACACCAGACCCGTCTCTGTCAGCGACAATTTACGGGTAGAGCGGTTCAGCAATCGCGTGCCCAGATGGGTCTCCAGATCCGCGATATAACGGGTGACCACTGCGTTAGACATGTCCAGTGCCGTAGCAGCCTTGGCAAAATTGCCCAGCTCCACCACCTTGGCAAAAGTACGCATTGATTGCAATCTGTCCATTTTCAAGCCCCTTATTGTTCCTGATTCAGCAATAGTATATTCCCATTTACATACTTTATTGTTGAATCCGAAAAGCCTACACTTCTTTCCATCGGTGCAGTGCAACATAAATCAAGCTCTACACCGCGCCGCTGGCGACGACTTGTTTCAGTTGTTATCGGAAGTGAAATTTCACTTCTCATGACAATTGAGCAAGATCACCGAGGCGGCTATCTCTTAAACTTACTTATTGATAGGAACGATCATGAATGCGAAACAACTCTTTTTGGCAACTAGCCTGACATTTTTGACAGCTACAGCCGCTTTTGCTGCAGATACAGATACTACAGCCCCAAAAACCCGCGCCCAAGTCGTCGCTGAACTGCAAGAAGCCCGTGCTAACGGTGAAGAAATCGGCATGGAAGGTTTCTCTTGGTACCCAGCCCAAAAAGCTGCCCTGGTCAAAGCCAATGAAACACGCCTGGCTGCTGACAAAGCCAATAGCGACAAAGTAGCGACATCCAAAACACAGAAATCGACACAGAACTAATTGTGTTGGTCATGTGCTGATGTAAAGTCCAGTTGATAACTGGCTGGCAGCAGAAATGATAAAACCCGGTGATCGATGATCAGCCGGGTTTTGTTTTTTCAAAAGTTGATCTTAAAAAGGAAGACTTCTCAACACTATGTGCAGGGTGCGTCATAACACACCAATTGATGAAATGAGTTCCAATCACTTTTCTGCGCATTGCTAATTTAGTTTTACCGAATAAACGTAAATATCCGGGCACCGCCCAAAACGAAAAAACCCAACAAAGCAAGTAATAGCCCCGTTTTCACGCTCCTGGATTCCCATGGCCATCTAGTACGTGAAGGATCATCCTCTAAATACATGATCTTCATTCCTTGCCCACCGTGCAGTGTTTGGGATGTTGCCTGATCAATGTTTGTGGTTATAGTTACTTTCCGCCCCTGTTCAGTAGTGAAAGTCAAACGGACGCCAGTTTCATTGTTCGCTGGTTCAGATATTTTTTTAAGTGGTTCGACCAGACCGGTTTTTCCATGATTGTTGAAAGCATAGTTTTCGAAAAATCCATCTATACCCTCGAACAACCCCATAATCAGGAATCCAGCTGAAATAACTTGTATTCTGTTTTTTAGCGACATAGTAAATAGGTATTTTGATAATTTTTCTGAGCCTGGTTCTAAAGCTACGGTCTAGCTTGGGGCCTATGTAATTTTAAATGTACGTAGGCTTATGTAAGCCTGAATGAATAAACTCAAATTAATTGCGGACGGAACAGGTATCTTTACTCACTTATTCGATTCCCCTTAGACCCTCCAGTATGAATAATAACATCCCAAACTGAACTCTTATCTTATCTGCATTGAAGGCAGAGTCAGGTCCGATATTGCTACATTTATTCAATTTCAGCATGTAACACCTCACTCCGCCCGAAAAACTCCATACTTCCTTATAAGACCGCCTGCTTCGCCACGTCGGCTCCAGCTCTCATGCCGAAAAGCCTTCGGTTGTTTTTTTGTGGAGGTGCTCATTCAATATTGCATAAATAGTTACATTAAAAGACAATAACCAAAATGCTGGCCAGAGAAAAACAAGGATGGGCAGTTGCGATGCTTGATCGCTGCTCGCCAGATCGCCTGGTGCTACGCGCTTCTGTTCCTGAATTCAGCGCTATTTTGTCCAAGCAAGGAGAAGTTCATGGATGTCTTGTCCACCCCAGTCACAACCCCGGTTACCGACCCTGTCCCTGCCCCCTCACGCCGCCGTTTTTTGCAGACATCCACCACCCTTGCCACCGCCAGCATGCTGGGTATGTCGGGCGAGACCACAGCTGCGCCTGCACTGCACAGCAAGCACAACCTGGCAGCGCTTGCGCGCAGTATGGCCGGGCGCCTGATTTTGCCTGGCGAGCTGGGCTACATGATGGCCGCCGCGCCAAATAACCAGCGCTATGCAGATATCCTGCCCATTGCTGTTGCCATGTGTGCCAATGACAGGGATGTGCAGTTGTGCCTGCGCTGGGCGATCGACAACCGCAAACCCTTTGCAGTGCGTTCTGGTGGTCACAATTACGCAGGCTTTTCTACTACCAGGGGTTTGCTGATTGATGTGAAGGCCATGGATGGCATCAGGGTAGATGAAAAAGAGAATACCTGCACCATAGCCGCCGGTGTCAGCAACCAGGACATGGCCAATTTTTTCAGCGGCAGCAGCCTGGCCGTGCCATCTGGCCGTTGCCCGACCGTGGGTGCGGCGGGCCTGGTGCTGGGTGGTGGCTGGGGGTTTTCTGCCACTCACGCGGGCCTGACTTGCGACAGCCTGAAGTCGTCAGAAATTGTTTTACCCAGCCAGCAACTGGTGGTGGCCGAGGATAAGGGCAGCTATCAGGATTTATTCTGGGGACTGCGCGGCGGCGGTGGTGGCAATTTTGGGGTGAATACCTCGTTCACCTTTAACCTGGTCGATGTCTCGCATAACGTCACGATTTTCAATATCCTCTGGCCTGCCCAGCAGCAGCTGGAATTATTTTCTGCCTTGCAAGACCTGCAGCAAAATAGTCCCACCACGATTTCTACCCGCAGCAAAATCGTGCCACGCCGTGCTGGTACCAATTACACCATGGCAGATTTACAGGTCACGACCCTGGGCCAGTTCTTTGGTGGTAAAGAAGCCGCGCTCAAGGCTTTGGAACCGGTATTGAAAATGCTGACACCAGCCAAGGCCGACATCCGT
Source organism: Undibacterium sp. Tian12W (assembly GCF_049339405.1). Taxonomy (NCBI): domain Bacteria; kingdom Pseudomonadati; phylum Pseudomonadota; class Betaproteobacteria; order Burkholderiales; family Oxalobacteraceae; genus Undibacterium; species Undibacterium sp. Tian12W. The sequence continues at coordinate 8,656 of NZ_JBMPPK010000033.1, read as the reverse complement.
GAAATGACTTACTGGCAGGCGCGCGATTACCTGATCACCGATGACCCCAACGGCATGTATGACCTTCGTTCATCCTATGTGGGCGAAAAAATGTCGCCAGAAGGCATGGAAATGATGCTGCGCTGGATGCTGAAATGGCCTGGCGGCTCACTCCTACCAGAAAACATGGGCATCCTGTTTGCCATTGGCGGCAAGGTGCGTGAAGTGCCCGTCAATGCCACCGCTTACCCGCATCGCAATGCCAATTATATTTTTGAAATGGAAGCCGCCTGGGGGCCGATAGACAAGCTGGACGTGGTACAGAAGCAGCAACAATGGCTGCGCGATTACTTTACTGCCATGAGCCCTTTTGTACTGCCGCAAGCCTATGTCAATTTCCCGAACCGAGAACAACCAAATTGGGCAAGGGCTTATTATGGCCCTAATCTGGACCGTTTAAAGATCGTCAAACACAAATACGATCCGCACGATTATTTCAAGTTTGAGCAGAGTATTCCTCAGAAGTGAATCGCCTTTCCTGTGGCCGGATGATCAGGCACTGCCCCTGATGTCGTCATGCCAGACTTGATCTGGCATCCAGTATTTTTAAGTCTTGCTTCGTACTCAAGTGAAACCGCAAAAGCAGCTTGATGTCAGCAGTTGAGTACGCACTTGCTGTGTGCTACGGAGGCCGCTGGATGCCGGATCGAGTCCGGCATGACGGGTTTGAGGATGCGCATATAAACGCGAAATACGTGTTCGCAGCCCGTTTGGTTTTGCTGCATCATGCACGGTAACATCCTTCGCCAGCAATGAGCCCCAACATCGTCATGCCAGACTTGATCTGGCATCCAGTGTCGTTATGCCCCATGCATCTGATCTGCCCGGAGCCGGAAAAATACAACTTCAAGCAATCAGCAAAACACGTTGAGCGTGCACGACGAACGCCGCTTGATGCTGGATCAAGTCCGGCATGACGGGTTGGGCGGCATCGCTTTAAAACGGGCGTTTTTGCACATTAGCTGCATGTAAGGCACATTCTCACAATTTGCCACAACCACGTCACGTCAATGCTATATTCTGCCATCAATAAACATGCAGAAACCAGGCTCCACAATTATGCAGATCAATACCCTCTCCACCGCCGCTGGCAATAAACCTGACAAAGCAAACGAAGACCTGGCCTGCCACTTCACACACGCTGACGGCACCCTCGATGTGCTGATGTTTGACGGTGCCAGCTCGGTATCAGACCGGCATTATCTTGATGCCGAGCTAGGTGACCCGGCCTGGTTTGTGCAGCAATTTGCGTTGGCGCTGCAACAAACCGCCACCCCAGCACAAACCCAGGCAGACTGCATCATGCTGGCCCTGCAAACCTTGTGCACACAGCACAGCAGCCTGTTGCAGGCCGCTGCCATGCCCGCCTATGCCTGGCCGGTTGCTGCCCTGAGCTGGCTGCGCGTGCAGGCGAATGGTGAAGAGTGCAGCCTGTATGCCCTGGGTGATTGCAAGAGTTTTTTACTGGATGCGCAGGGCAAGGCAAACAACCTTGACCCATATGAAAATCCGCAGGAAGGCATACTCAAGACGGCGATAGAAGAATTAACACAGGAAGGTCTCGATGAACAGGCACGCTGGGCCAGGCTCTTGCCCATGCTGCGCGAGCGCCGTGTGGCACAGAACAACAGCCCGCAGCCATCGATACTTTGCCTGCACCCACAGGGCCGCTTTGCGGCGCGTGAATACAGGTTTAGCCTGGCTGCCAAAGAGCGCCTGCTCATGATGACGGATGGTTTTTACCGGCTGGTTGATAGCTACCATCTCTACGACGATCAAAGCCTGATGCAGGCTTGCGCGACCCGTGGGATGGAGGTGATGATGCAGGAATTGCGCATGCATGAAGCGGGCAAGGCAGGTGGCATGACGGTGAAGAAGGCGGATGATGCGACGGTAACGATGCTAAGCCCGGGTGAGTGAAGATGCTCCCAAGTGCGAACATAGCCGTAAAGAGGAACCCGCAGTTACGAGCTAAAACACTTCAAAAATTTCAAGAAATGGAACAATGTGAACGAGCTTCAGCATTTACTCGACATCATCCTGGCTCATGGCATGACAGGACGCATAATTCCGGGGCCACCACCGCGAATTATTGGAGGACACACTATGTCCGTTCATGCAGGGATAACAATATATGCCATGTCTTTTCAGGTATCCCGCAACGATCAAGGATGGTTTGTGCTCACGAATGGCGACGGACAACAGGTTATTGAAACCCAAGTCTCAACTGAAGAAGAAATACTAGCCTTACTCACTTCAACATAAAAAAAATGATGGCTTTGCACAACATACAACAATGACGACCAACAAAATACGCATTGCCGCCTTCCAGCGCTACCCTGTATTTGACGATCTGCAAGCAACAATAGCTCAGTTACATACTGATCTGCAATGGTGCCAGGAACAAGGCGTTGAACTCGCCCTCTTCCCGGAATGCTATCTGCTGGGTTATTCGTCCGATGCGCAGACGATTGCGCGACGTGCCTTCGCCATCGACAGCCCGGTTTTCAAACAGGTACTACAGGAATTATCCGCATTCAACACCGATTTCATCCTGGGATTTTTTGAGCAGCGAGTGGCAGGCATCTACAATTCTGCCGCCGTGCTAAGGCAAGGTCAGCTCATGGGTGTATATGCAAAGCAGTACCCCAATGAACGCGGCGTAGTGGCTGGCAATGCCTCGCCGGTATTTGAAAAATCTGGATACACTTACGGCATCAATATCTGCAATGATGCCAATTACCCTGCTTGCGCAGCAGAGCTCAGCCAGCAAGGTGCGCGCCTGCTATGCTACCCCCTGAACAATATGCTGGCCCCTGCCACCGCAGAAAAGTGGCGCAGCAAGAGCCTCGATAACCTGCGCCAGCGGGCCATCGAAACCGGCTGCTGGGTAGTATCAGCGGACGTGGTTGGCACGCTCGCAAGCAGCCATGAAGACAAGATCAGCCATGGCTGCACCTGCATCATCGCACCAGATGGCAGTATTGTTGCCCGTGTGGCAGAAGGGCGAGCCGGGGTTGTGGTATCGATATAGGCTGAATGCAGTCTCTGAATTTTGCGAGCCCCTATCTTTCAGGCAAATGTATCGCCCATCAACCAAATTGCCTTTTCATCGCCTTCAGTAATTCTATTCTGTCTTGTTCTGTCCCAATTATGGCAGTTTGAATCGGCATTTTAGGTGCTGGAGCAGTCAAGCTGGGCAAGCTGACTTGCTCATACCTTGCTACCAGGGCCAATGCATTTTTACAGTTCACATCTTGCAAGGCGGCCCACACTGTCTGAATGATCTGGCCAGTGAGCTTACGCGAAAAATAGGGTTCTCCTAAATCACGCCCCGTTTGTGCGACAAGCTCTCCATTTTTTATCAGGATGGATTCGACTGACATCCCGTCTATAGCTATGCCTGAGGCGTCGGCACTCTTGCCAGAGACAATTGCACTTTTTACCCATTCCTGAAAACACGCCATGGGTAACTCACACTGATCTCTATACGTCATCATGGGAGCCATTTCGAACAGGTGCCATATCATCCATCGGGCAGCGACTACCCTTGCCTCAACACGCTGCCCATCGCTGATGACGGTGATACAGATTTCTGGATCAAAAGAGGGCTTCAGTAATAAGCGCAATGCCTCTCGAGCGGACTGCAGGACAGGGTCCACAGCAAAACCTGGCATACCCATGGCCTGGCAAATATGATGGGCGGTATAGTCGTCTGAACGCATGCCTGGTCTTTCGCAAAAATCCTTGTCTGGAGAAGTTTCATTGTACCAAATGCCCAACACGGACAAAGTGGGGCCAGAGACAATAATGACCTACTATTTACTATTACCCTGGAAAAATATTTCACATCGCCGCAACACCTCTTGTCACATTCATCAGTTACACTCAGCAAACGTCTACCGTTCATTGGGCACGCACATTAGCTGTAATACCATACAAACTTAAAGTTTGCCTGCCAAAAACGGGCAAGATAATGGAGTCAGCATGAAATTCTCAGCCAAGATCGTCCTCTGCTCTGCCATCCCTGCTGTCCTGTTTGCTATAGGCCTGGCCACTGCCATCACTTCGCTGATGGCGACGCGCAGCCAGTTTGATAACTATATTTCAACTGAACAGGCGCTGGAGCGTAGTATTTCTGAGATGTATGCCCAGGGTTTGCAGATGGGGCAGGCTTTGCGGAATGTGGTGCTTGATCCATCGAATAAAAAAGGTGTGGATAACTTCCAGGCCGCCCAAACAGCCTATGACAAGGCCTTTGAAGAAGCCAAAAAAATATCGGCCAACAATAACACCACGCAAAGCCTGGCTGAGCTGCCCAAGTTGCGCGCTGCCCATGCACAAGCGCAGGAAAAAATCGTCACCATCCTCAAAGAAAAAGGCGATGCCGCGCCGGTTTTGAATGCAGAAGAAACCCCAGCGTGGCGCAACCTGCGCTCAGAATTATTAAAGCAGCGCGATGAGGCGGGCAAACGCTCGGCGCAAGAACATGCGAATGTTAACAGCAAGGTCAGCTTTACCGTCACGCTGTCGCTGATCCTGGCAGTGCTGGCCAGCCTGGTGGCAGTGTTCCTGACCTTCTATTGCCAGAAAACCCTGCACAAAGAACTCGGTGGTGACCCGTCGCAAGCCAGGAATGCACTGTCAAATATCGCCAGGGGCAACCTCGCGCAAAACATAGACAATAATGCCGGTGACGACAGCCTCATGGGTGTGCTGCAAGAGATGCAGACCTCGCTTGAATCGCTCGTCAATGGCGTGCGCGGTTCGGCCAGCGGCATTGCCCAGGCCACCAATGAAATTGCCTCTGGCAGCATGGACCTGAGTAACCGCACCGAGAGCCAGGCCAGCTCACTGGAAGAAACCTCGGCGGCGATGGATGAGTTGAATTCCACCGTCAATCACAACGCCGACAGCGCCAAGATGGCCAACCAGCTCGCCGCCCAGGCGTCTGAAGTCGCCAGCCGAGGTGGCGACGTGGTCGAGCAAGTCGTGGGCACCATGCGCGGCATTAATGAATCATCCAAAAAAATCCAGGACATCATCGGCGTTATCGATGGCATCGCCTTCCAGACCAATATTCTGGCCCTGAATGCCGCAGTAGAAGCCGCACGCGCCGGTGAACAGGGGCGTGGCTTTGCCGTGGTCGCCAGCGAAGTGCGATCACTGGCAGGCCGCAGTGCCGAGGCCGCCAAAGAGATCAAGTCACTGATCGGTACCAGCGTAGAAGCCGTGGGCAAAGGCACGCAGCAGGTCGATCTGGCAGGCAGCACCATGGCCGAAGTAGTCAGCTCTATCCGCAAGGTCAGTGAAATCGTCGCCCAGATCAGCGCATCGAGTGCAGAGCAATCGACAGGCGTAGGCCAGGTCGGCCAGGCCGTGACCCTGATGGACCAGACCACCCAGCAAAACGCCGCCCTGGTAGAGCAAATGGCCGCAGCAGCAGCCAGCCTCAATGACCAGTCGGGTGAACTGATGAATGCGGTGTCGGTGTTCAGGACCAGGCAGAATGGCGGGGTCAATGGAATTTATGCCGCAACGCGCGGATAAAAATAAGAGAAAAATGAATTAAGAAAGAACTAAATTGAAATTGCATTCAAGTCAGGTATCTAATCTGTTATCAAGCCTGTTCATCAGCACCTTGTTGTTCGGTACCAATGCCGCAGTAGCGGACAATGAAACTTGGCAAACTTTGAGAAATGAAAGCCAACCGCTGCTCTATCAGGGTAAATTCGATCAGGCCAGGAACAAACTGGAAAGAGCCTTGCCACTGGCAGAACAAGCATCCCCGCCCGAACCTTTGATTTTGAGCTATTTAATGCGCGAATTGGCTTGGGTCTATTCCAAGCAGGGCAAATATGAGCTGGCTGAACCGCTTTTTGAACGAGCTCTGCAAATCCAGGAAAAAATGCTTGGTGCCCAGCATCGCGAGGTGCTTCAGACTTTAGACTGGCAGGGAAAATTTTTTAAAGAAGCCAAGAAATATCTGCAGGCAGAGAAAAACTATGCCCGCACTTTGGCTATCGTGGAAAAAACACGCAAAGAGCCTCCTGTTGTACTTGTCGGTACGCTCAATGATCTGGGTAAGGTCTATGCCTTGCAATTTAAATTTCAGCAGGCAGAAGAGGCTTACCAGCGCGCTATCACTATCGGCGAGCAATCCCTGACGGAAAATAATCACACATTAACCACCGCAGTTTTAGGTTTGGGCAGTGTCTATCGGGAACTAGGCCAGTTCCCCAAGGCCGAGCAATTATATTTGCGCGCCCTGGCCTCCCGCGAAAAACTTTATGGGCCAAATGATATGTGGGTTGCCGAAAGCCTGCTTTATTTGTCGACATTATATAGCCATGAAAAAAGGTATAAAGAATTAGAGCCTGTGCTGAAACGCAGCTTGTCCATCAGCGAAAAACTGTATGGAACAGATAGTATCCATAATACCGCAGCACTTCTCGGCCTGAGTTACCTCTATTTCAACATGGGAAAACCATCTGAAGCAGAACCGTATGCGCGCCGTGCCTTGATCATCAGCGAAAAGCTGCTTGGTCCCAAGCACCCGGATGTGGCACCAGTCCTGGGTATTTTGGCCAGCATTTATAACAGTCAACAACGGTTAAGCGAGGCGGAGGCTTATTCCAGAAGTGCGCTACAAATCCTGGAAGAAGCTTTGGAGCCTGATAGTCCAGATCTTGCTCATGGCCTGCTTACCCTTGCGGCAAATTTGCATGACCAGAAAAAAGATGCGGAAGCAGAGTCACTACTGAGACGCTCAATCGTCATCAAAGAAAAAAACCTGGGTCCAGACGCTCCTGATCTCATCATGAGTTTTAATAATTTATCGAATCTCTGCTTGTTACAAAAAAAATACGCAGAAGCTACAGTCTATGCAGAGCGTGCCATGAAGATGGCAGAAAAATTTATGGGGCCCTATGAAATAGAAGTGAGTATCGCACTTAATCACCTCGCCTCAATTGATAGAGAAAAAGGCTTATATGCCCAGGCACAGCCGCTGTATGAGCGTGCGCTGAGCATACGCGAAAAAATCAAGGGACCAAATCACCCGGACGTAGCTGTCATTCTTGAAGATATGGCAGACATGTACAAACGCATGGGTAAAAAACAGGAGTCTGTCAAACTGGCAGAGCGTGCGACAGCCATCAAGGAGATGCCGCGATAAAGTATACTGAGCGCCTTCTGAAAAACCCACTGAAAAAATGTTAAAGCTATCTGCACGGCTGTTTTCAAACCTGTTTTTGAGTATTTTTTCTGGCGTAGAAAACAGCCTCAGGATCCTGAACACATTGTATTGAAAATGGACAAGCGCTGGCAGACTGTGTCTGCTACGATCATCCGCCATATAGCGCTTTTGTTCAATACCCCCTGACTGGCTAAACCATCAACGACGCAAGCAATACAGGCAGGCACAAAAAGCCCCCCAGCATGATCCCCGCCCGCACCCGCGGGCTGGCCACCACAGCTTGCCTTCGCAGCAGGATAAGGCGGGTAATGGCGCCCGCAACCAAAGCCATGCACACCAAAGCAAGGCTACACAAAAGTATGGCAACCCCGAATGACGATGCATTATTGTCCGGATTACTCATCTCCCTGAATACGAAGATGATGAATGCGATGATCGGTAAGCCAAGAACAGAGCCTGCAATAGCCAGTGCACGGCGGCCAGGCATGAATGCCATGATGCAAAAGGGTAAAGCGTATAAGGGCAGGAATACAGAAAATAAAAAGCTCATAAAAAATGTCATACTGAATTCAGCAATGATGGTGGCCCACGGGACCAAGCCTTATGCAAGCCCGCGCCGCCATTGAATCCACAGCATGTCATGTCCAGATGAAGGGAGTGTGTGGTGGGTGTGAAGAATTGAGATATTTGTGATTGACGCTAGTCTGAGAACACACTTGCGCATTGCAGCTACCGTAGCGTTAAGCATGGCCGCCATGTAGGGCGTATTGCAATGCGCCGCATGGATTGCTCACATTCGGTACAGGTATTTTCCAACAGTAGGGTGCGCCATGCGCACCGTGGGTTTGGCTTGCTCACTGATTGAGGTGTACTGTCAATAACGGACACTCATGTTTCAAGCAGCCTGCGATTGTTGATAGAAATTATCAGCAAACAAGGCAGGTGGAATATAGCCGAGGCGTGAGTGACGACGCTGGCGATTATAAAAGCTTTCGATATATTCCTGAACAGCAGCCTGTGCATCAGCACGGGTCGGGTAGTGCTGGTGATGTATCAATTCATTTTTCAGGCTACCCCAGAAGCTTTCCATCGGCGCATTGTCATAGCAGTTTCCTTTGCGCGACATCGACGCCTGCATGCCGAATTGTGTCATCAATTCTCTATAACTCAGCGCACAGTATTGGCTGCCCCGGTCTGAGTGGTGAATCAATCCAGGTTGTGGGCGTTTGTTGCGCACTGCACGCCAGAGCGCCTGCGCAGTCAAGGCTTGCGTCATTCGTTCTCCCATGGCGTAGCCAACAATCTCGCAGGTATACACATCCTTGATCCCTGCCAGATAAAGCCATCCTTCTCCAGTGCTGATATAGGTGATATCAGTCAGCCATACTTCGTTTGGACGGCTTGGAGCAAATGTCTGAT
>NZ_JBMPPK010000032.1:0-52797 GCF_049339405.1 Undibacterium sp. Tian12W | reverse complement strand
GATTATATTCACTACTATAATCACGACCGGATCAAGGTCAAACTAAAAGGACTGAGTCCTGTGCAATACAGAATTCAGTCCTTGGCTACTTAAATAATTAAACGTCCAACTTTACGGGGTCACTTCAAAACTGCATGGCGTCGTTTTTTTGTAGGGTGCGTCTTGACGCACCATCTCTTCAATGATCAGGAAAGCGTAGAAAAACGGTGCGTCAAGACGCACCCTACTGGCTGACTTGCGAAACCAGTTCAATGCTTCGGCATCGTTTTTTGTCACGCCCAAGCCTTGGGCATACATAGTGGCGAGATTGCTTTGCGCGACTGCATCCCCTTGCTCTGCAGCTTTCCTTACCCATTTCAATGCCTCGGCATAATTGGCTTTTCCGCCTATGCCTTTAAGATGCATTGTCGCAAAGATGTTCTGCGCATCAATGTCGCCTTGCTCTGCACGCTGATGCAAAATATTGTAAGCAGACTTGTCACCAGCACTTGCCCTGGCAATCAAGGCCCGTTTTTCAGCATCGCTTGTTTGCGCTAGTCCAGGTAGGGATGCCAGCCGGATAGCGCTACTATGCATACAACACACAAGGTTTTAGACACAGGAGCAATCTTCATATGGCAAAGCCTTTAAAAAATACCCGTTGTCAGGGAAATTAATTGCCATAAGTCACCCTGACTCTGGAGCACAGGCAAATGAATTGATGCTGCAGCAAGATTAAAACCTGCTGCAGCATCATTTCACTCAGCTCTACTCAGGATTTGTCGGGCACAAAACGCGCCAATTTAAAAAACTCGCGCCTGCCGGATATCTGCACATCTTCCCCCACATCCAGCAGGATTTGCTGTGGCAAGCGCTCTGGATGTATATCCAGGTTACCAAAAGGCATCTGCACTTCAAGCTTTGTGACCCGCATGTCTTTGTTCAAAGAATAAGTCATCGAACAGCATTCTTTTGTCGGTGGTGGCACACAGCGAGACACCAGCCTAAGCTGGCTTACCTGCAAATCTCCGATGTCGGTACGAGAGCCGCAATCTCGCATGGACAATTCCAGCGCAGTCTCAGGTGCAGGGAAGCTACCCGAGATTTCTGCGCCAGAATCACCTGCAAATTCCAGCTTTCTGACGCTCACTGGCAAGTGGATTTCTATTTCCTCAGATCGATGGTACCTCAATTCTGACTTACTTGAACTTAGTCTAATATGAAAAGCATCACTGGCCGCCTGCATGCTGACAGCAATCTGCAAATTGGGATTATTGACTTTTACCTGCGTCAAGCCAGGCTCAAAGATGAGTTTGAGCTTACCCACATCCCGGCGGCTATCAACCTGAGTATCCAGCACCACCCTGGTATGGTTGCCCAGATCAGCATATTGTTCCCTGACATGGATGATCTCAGCTTCAGCCAACCGCTCTTTGCTCAGGTGGTCAAGCATATAATTGCCTGCGAGGTACCAGACAAAGGCGAGAGCAAATAACCAGGCACCTGCTTTAGAAAAATGACGTGACATCATGCGACCTCCCTTTCCCGGATATGGAAATAGAGTGCACCCCATAACAACACGGGCACGCCCAGCCACAGACCAAAGGAGAGTACATATTCCACCGGCCTGTGAACGTAAGCTTCGGTGTAGCGCCAGTTCCTCATGAATATACCCGCTTGCGGCACAATACCTGTCAGCAGGGTCAGTGTGCCCAAAAAGAACGTGACCAGTGCCGTACGCAGCACGGGAGAGCGTCTGAAATAAACCGCCCCACCAGCAACAAGTGCCTGCGAAAAAGAGAGTAGCAAAAACGAATAGGTATGGAACAAAAAGGAGTGGTCATCCCCCGTTGTACTGCCGCTTGTCAGGAAAGGGAAGAAAAAACGAAAATCGCGGTCACAATGCTCACAGACTGGCATGTTGGCCACGACAGCCTTGGCCAATTGCACAGCAGGATAATGCAATATGACGTACAGCAAACTGTAAGCCAGCGGATAAAGAAGACCGATGACCAGAAACGCCATGAGCCATTTTTCAAATACCGAAGCCGGGCGCATCAGGCCGATCAGACAAGCGCCGGGGTTTTGCAGGTATTTGAAATACCGCCATGTAAAGATCGGGGCAGAGCACCACAGGCCGGTAAAATACCAGAATGACTGCGCATTATATGTAAACTGATCATTTCGGTGCTCGACATCAAGAGCAACCATCACGACCATGATCACCAAATCCAGTATCGCCAGCACCCCCGCAAACCACGCATATTCGCGCCAGCTCTCGGCCCAGTGTGCGCGCAGCAGGCGGCCAAAACGTTGTATGTCAAAAAAATCTGTCATTGCAAATCCTTGGCAGCTTGTAACTGAGGTTGAGACTGAAGCTGGGATTGAGGTTGCCGATAATTCGCCACCGCATCCAGCACACCCTGTTTATTGATGCTCAGCGCCTTGTACAATAATTCGAGATTAACAGCGCCCGGTTCACCCGTGGTATTGCGCGCTATATACGCCCATTGCTGGCCATAAGCTTCCTGGTAAATGCTGCCGGCGGTATCTGCCTGGTCGTCTGCGACGCCGAGTTGCAGCGCATGTTGCAGTGTCTGCATGCTGGCCGACAGGGCGAGTTTGCCGCCATCGACGAACAGCACATGGTGCATCAGGCTCTCAAGATCATGTGCCTGATGGGTGCTGATGATCACGGTACGGTTCGCATGTTCATTGCCACCAAGGATAGTCTTGAATTGTGAGCGTCCGACAATGTCGAGGCCATTGGTGGGCTCATCCATCAGCAACAGGGGCGTGTGGGTTGCCAGGGCAAAGGCAATCACTGCCTTCTTCTTTTGCCCCAGGCTCATCGCGGCAAAGCCCTTGTCGCGCGGGATTTCAAAGATGTCGGCATACTGCGCAAAATCACTGCCTGAAAAACGCGGATAAAACGGTGCATGCGTCTTTTGCAGCACGGCCATGCTGATATCGGGCAGATGAAATTCTTCCGGCACGACATATACCTGCTCCAGAAAAGTCGGCAAGCGCGCTGCTGGCTTGTAGCCCAGCACCTCCACCTGCCCACCATGCGGGAACAGCAAACCTGACAAAATCTTCAGCAGCGTCGATTTGCCACTGCCATTGCGGCCAAACAGGCCATACACGCCGGGCTTGTCCAGCGTCAGCGAAAACTCGTCATAGACGCGCTTCTTGCCATACTCAAATTGTAGTTGCGAGACTTTGATCATCAATTTCCTTAAAGTGCTTTTTATATGTCATGTTGCGTCATGGTGCATGTTGTGCATGAAGCTGGCCGCGAAAACAATGGGATGAATATAAGCATCCATGCCGGCAACAGTTTGCGTATCAAAGGCAGAAGTGTATTACTATTTTGAAAACAGTGGGAGATTTTGGTCGCAGTTGCGATCATCGAAGTTGACAAGCGCGAGACCAATGAAAGCGCCATCCCCAATGAAAACATTGATCTGAACGTGTGATGATCTCAAATGGTGTTGTGGGATGTATGCTGAATCAGGGATTTTCTATCATCTCAAGCCATGCAATATCTGCGCCACAGCGCTGCATCCTTACGTGAAGACCATCTCTCAATATCCCGCCATTGCCTGCGGCCTGGTGAAAACCGTGTGAGGAATCAAAAGCTGAGTAAGCCAGGTGGGCATTGCCAACGTCAAAACTTTCATTTCCCTTGCCTTTCGCATGCAGGCCTGGATGAAAATTTCTTATCGTGCCATCAATCAATTCACAGCTTCTGCTCTCGTAGGCCGAACGCAATGACGCGTATTCGTAATATGTTTTTGCAATGATCAGCACACTGAGTAGTGCACCTGCACCCATGACCTTGAACGGGAAAGCAGGTCCAGACTCAGCTCCCCGGCGGCGCCAATTCATACGAGGATAACCAAGGCGTTTTCGCCATGCATCGACAAAGAGCATCAAACACGCAATTACAACAAGGACGAACCCGGCGTTGAAAAACAGCGTCACATCATAGCTAGTCTTTGTTATATCGAAAAGGACAATTGAGCGCATGTTCTTGTGTCTTGCAAAAATTCGTGATCTAGCAATACGATAGGTCAGGCTACCACGGAGCGCAAGAGAAAATTACGACACAGTACGATACGATGTGGGCGTCATTTGCTGCGGCGAGTAAGTCAGGCTGACTCCCGCGTTACAAGCTCGCCACGGCATACCACAAGCACAGGCCCGGTCATAGTCACTTCAAATTCAGGCGAGATGGCAATCGTGATGTCGCCACCCCGCATGCGCACCGTCAGGTTAGCATCAACCAGCCCCAGCCTGTGCGCTACGGCGGCAGCGGCGCAACTGCTGCTGCCGGATGCATGGGTGTAGCCTGCGCCACGTTCCCAGATTTCCAGTTGTATATTCTGGCGATCAAGCACGCGCAGGAACTGCACATTGCTCCGGTTCGGGAAGAGTGGATGATGTTCCAGCAAAGGACCAAGTTCTCTCGCCAGGGCTTCAGTAGGCTCTGTTCCCAGCGTATCCATCAGCACCACACAATGCGGATTGCCTATGGTCGCGCAAGATACCTGTACGCTGCGTTGACCAACAGCGATTTCTTCCAGCAAAACTTCCCGCGCAGGCCCCAGCACCGGTATCTGCACAGCATCAAAACTGACCTGCCCCATCGACACTTCCACTAACTGCTGCTCAGGAAAAACCCTGGCCCGCACGATGCCGCCCCTGGTCTTGACAGTGAACACCTGCGTGCCGACCAGCTTCTGGTCATACAGATACTGGCAAAATATGCGCAAGCCATTGCCACTCTTCTCAGCTTCGCTGCCATCCGGGTTGATGATGCGCAAACCAAAATCTGCATCATCAGGATAAGTAGGGCCAAACAACACACCGTCGCTGCCTATGCCAGTACGAAAATCGCACAGACGCCTGATCTCGTCTGTGCCAATTTCCATTGCAGAGGCATCCACAACCAGATAGGCATTGCCGAGTGCCTGGTATTTTGCGAAACTGATTTCCATGCTGGTATCCACCATTTGCATCAATTGTATATTCAGGATATGTGCAAACTGTTCAATACTTAACCGTTCCTTAAAAAAATACGGCACGCTACTGCGACTGACTGATTTTTTCTTTATCGGCAGCCTGCTTACGGATAAAACGCATGCTCGCCTTGTTGCCTCTCACTTCACCATCAATCACAGTTGGTTTGAACCTGCATTGTAGGAGTACGTCGAGTAGTTCACCATACAGATTTCCATTTCCTTTGAAGTTCCCGCTGTGCATACCGTGAGGCTCTCCTTCAATATTGATCTTGAAGCTGATATCGTTGTCTTGCGGTTTGCCAGTGGCGAGTGTCACTTCAAAACCGTCTGATTTACAACTGGCGTCGATCAACTCTGGTTTTGGATAGGGCTTGCCGCCAGGATTGGTCTTCCATTCATATTCATAATACGCCCATCCCACGGTAGGGCGGCCTTCATATGTTGGCACAGTAAATTTGCATTGGGCTATGGTCTCGAGTGCAAGATCATCCAGGCGCTTCCAGTCACTGCTTCTGGAAGCATATTTACCAACCACCTCGCCATCTTCTGCGATCAGGAAATTCAAGCTCATCGAACCATCCATTTCGTATCGGGTAGTTTCAGGCGGAAACGGCGGATTCTTGCAACTCTCTTTGACCAGGGTCGGGCCTTTGTATTTTGGGTCGAGCGCTACTTTCCATATGACAGCCGGGGGATTTAACAGCTCTTGCTTATCAGCTTCCACCTGCTTTGCCAGGTCACCACGCTTCGTCTCTTGATAAACCTTGATCAGATCAAGCGTCGCGTTTTTTTTGTAAGTATTATCCACGGCAGACCCTCGTTTTTCCTTGTTAAGAAAAACGGCAAGTCTCAAATAACTCTCGGCTTTATCCCACTCTTTCTGGCGCATGTATATGCTACCAAGGAAGGCAAACTCTTCATCCAGTCTGGTTCCTATTTTTTCACTGCTGACTTTTCCAAATCCATCGATAGCTTGAAGAGACAGCTTTTCTGCTTCTGGAAGCTGCCCCTGTAGTACGAGCAATTGAGCATATTTGCTCAAGAAATCAGAATACGAATAGCCTGCCATTTGCGGTTTTTTCTCTTTAAAAGCAAGTATCTGTGTACAAACTTTTTGAGCTTCATCAAGCTGCCCGGATTTGATATACAGATCCATTTTTTGGGTAAGGACTCTTAGCAGCAATAGAGGTATTTTGTCCTGCACCTTTTCAGCAATGACGAGTGCCTGCTGATTCAATGACCAGCTGTTGTCAGATTTCCTCGCATTGCGGGCCCACTTCCCTGCCGTCGAGAGCAGTTCATTAACATTATCTATCGTATTTGCACTAGCAGTGTTTGATAATAAGACGAGTGTGGATGCAAAGAGAAAATTCTTCATCATGGAAAGAGGCGTTTTTAAAAAATAGAGATAGGAAGGCAGTAATATATCTCAAAACACCAGACATAAAGACGCAAATTTGTGAGAAATGGAAGCTGCAAAATAAGTCACGCGATTGAAAATTGCTTTTCAATCGCAATGACAGCATGTGCACCCTTGAGATAGTGAAATTTTGAGTAAGTACAAAAAAATAAAACTCAATTCTTTAAAAAGTCATCACGTCATCGTAAACACCAGCCTCGGCATGTTGGCATCTTTGGCCCAGTTTTCTGCCACCGCAGACAAGGGTGCCGTCTCTACCGCAATGTCGAACCCGCCTGGCACGGCAGCATGCAAGACTTCGCCTATCGATTTGAACAGGCGCTGGGGCGGGATGCTGCCTATGCCGCTGCCCATGAGCACGATAGCGGATGAACGCAGTACCGCACTTGGCAAATTGATGTCTTCGCCACTGACCGAACCCACCTGCACAAAGCGCACGGGCACGGCTTCTTTGCCTGCCTTGGCAGCGGCGATGAGCAGCAATTCTGCGCTCTGCCCCCACAGGTAATCGACGACCACATCAATACCTTGTGCAAATTGCTGTTTGAAGACTTCTTCCATGGCTTGCTTGTCATCATCCAGAGGGATCACCACGTCTGCACCTATGGTTTGCAGTGCTTGCAACGCCTGTTTGTTGCGGCCCGTGGCAATCACCTTCTTTGCGCCCAGGTACTTTGCAATCTGCACTGCCAGGCGGCCTGCTGAGCCAGTTGCGCCATTGATTAACACGGTTTCGCCGGCCACCAGCTTTGCCCTCTCCTGCATCGCGGCCCAGGCAGACATGCCAGGATTGGCAATGGCTGCCGCCTTGATATCATCAAGCGCATCTGGCAAGGCGATGCATTGCGCAACCCTGACTGCGGTCTTTTCTGCCATGCTGCCAAACGGCGCTTGCGGCAGGGCAAAATAGACGCGGCTGCCGTCTTCCAGACGACCTACGCCATCAATGCCCACGACAAATGGCAGGCTGCCTGCAGAGCTGTAATGCCTGCCCGAGGCCCGGCTTTTGACCACAGGGCTGAGCGCTGCTGCCGTCACACTGACCAACACCTCGCCGTCACCTGCGGCTGGTTCCCTGAAATCACCATAGACGGGCGGCTTGCCTGCTTCTACTACTATTGCTGCTTTCATATCTGCTATCCTTTGCTGAAATTATTCAGGCTTGCTCAAATTGGACGCACTGAATATCCGTGCATTATACACATATATTGACATACGCAAGGACTACCACATGAAGAAAGAAATTGGCGAACTGCGCGGTGCCCTGATGGATATCACCGGCGTGCTGAATCGCCCGCAGCCAGATGCCGCCCTAATTGCGGCAGCGGGCATTGATCTTGACCGCGCTCTCTTCCCCTTGCTGGTACGCATAGAACGCCTGGGGCCCATAGGCATAGTCGAGCTGGCAGAACTGGTGGGGCGCGACCACAGCACCGTCAGCCGCCAGATCGCCAAGCTCGACAGCCTGGGCCTGGTCAGCCGCTGCCCCAGCCCGCAAGATGGCCGCGTCAAAGCCGCCATCATCACCGAGCAGGGCCGCGTCATGACGGATGCGCTCGACAGTGCGCGACAAAAGATCATAGAAAAAATGCTGAGTGACTGGAAAAAAGAAGACGTGCGCGAACTGGCGCGCTTGCTGCGACATTTTGCGGATGATGCACTGGCCTGGGTGGGGACTTTGTGACGTTGCGATGGCGTTGATGATGCTTGTGGATGAACGCAAGATGCAATTGCCGCTGCATATGATTAACCCGTAGGGTGCGCCATGCGCACCGTTCGTATTTTCAAATCGGCGGATTTAAAAACGGTGCGCACGGCGCACCCTACTGCGGAAGGATACGGCAATAACAACGATATACCAATGCGACGAACGCCGCTGGCGCGCCAGCCCGGTAGATTCCAGCCTGCGCTGGAATGACGACTTTAAGTTCAAGGGCAGATTAGCACCATAGAGTTTGCTGATCCCCACCCATCGCAATGTCATCCCAGCGCAGACTGGGATCCATCGGCGTAAAATCCATATACATAAAATGGCAAATGATTTTGCAGATCGACTATCTACCACTTCCAATCTGCTCGCACAAACGCACATCCTTGACGCCACTTTAGCATCAAGATAATATCGCGCAAAATTTTATCCTGCTGCAGGATAGATAAAAAAATCCAGCCCCCTACCCACATCAAGGCCAGCCAGTGACATCCCTATCTCCATACGCAAGACCCCTCGCCTGGGCATGTTGCCTGATCAGTTCGCTGCTGGTGAGCTTGGTCAACGCCATCATCTGGCGTGGCACCGGCCTGAATCTTTTTTCATTTTCTTATCTGGTGTTCCTGCCCATAGGTGCGATCCTCATGGGTTTTGTGCCCTGAGCGGGTTTTACCTGATCGCCAACCATTTCAAGTTTCCAGCCAGCCGCATTGACTTTGCCTTTTTGCTGCTGGTTGCCGTGGCTTTCGTCTTGCAGATTTTCTTGGGTATTTACCTGTCATTCTACTTCATGGGCAAGGTCGCACATCCATCACCCGCCTCATTCGTGGAATTTATTTCCCTCTATGTGACCAGGGTCAAGCACGCCATGCGCCTCAATAGCCATACCCAGGACGCCGTTGCCGCCGGCGAAGCGGGATGGTATCTGTTGATGATACAGCTCATGGCACTATGTGCAGTTGCGCGCACCATTTATGGCGCGACCAACAGAAGCGGCAATGCGCAATGGGAAACGAAGTTTTAAACCAGGATGCAGGTGCCTTACTCTGCACCTCCCATCTGCGTTTCTTTAAGCGCCTTGAAAATCAGCGAACGATTCATGCTCAAGGTGACAAGCGTCCTGGCCCCCTGTGGATAAACGTCGCCTCTTTAATCCCCGGCAAACCCAGGAATAGCGCGGTCAAACGTGCCAGGCCCAGGCCAAAGCCGCCGTGTGGCGGTGCTGCCAGTTTGAATGACTCCAGATAAAACTCCAGGCCCTTACCTGTCAGCCCCTTCTCTGCCAATTGCGCCATCAGGACATCGTATCTGTGTTCGCGTATCGCCCCCGTGGTAATTTCAACGCCGCGATACAGCAATTCAAAACTCCGTGTCAGGCTCTCTCCTTCGCGCATATGGTAGAACGGTCTTTGCTTCCACGGTACACGGGTCAGTGCTACCAGTTCATGGCCTTGTTCTTGCATCATCGCCCCGAGTTTTCGTTCTTCTTCGGCGCTCAGTGATTCGTCGCCGGTTACGCCCAGCAAGGCCTGCGCTTGGGCAAATTCGAGAATATGGCAAACGGCTGGCACTGTCGCTTTTGGGTAATGCAAAGCCAGCTCAGGACCCATTCTGACTATCACCTGCGCCAAGGCTTCAGTGATCATCGCACACTCAAGAGCGATGATCTCAAGCTCGCTTTTGACGCCTTCGAGCTCCACGTCGAAGGAGATAAACTCAGTCGCGTGGCGCGAAGAAAAACTCGGTTCTGCCCTGAACACCGGGCCGACTTCATAAATCTTGCCCAGACCTGCCATGATGGCAATTTGCTTGTAGATCTGCGGTGACTGGGCCAGATAAGCGCGTTCACCAAAGTACTTGACCTCAAACACCTCTGAACCAGATTCAGACGGCGCACCCATGAGCTTGGGCGAATGTATGCCAATGAAGCCCTGGCTCCTCAGATAGCCGGTCATTTCACTTTCGATTTCGCTTTGCACTATCAACGCCAGGGCCTCTTTGCGATCACGGAAACGCGCTGCCGGCCATGCCAGCCTGGTGCCAATTTCACTATCGCTGGATATTGGCCACTGTATCGTTAGTGACAGCAGCTCAATCGACTCTGCCTGTATCTCAAAGCCGCCAGGTGCCTGCGCCGATGCAACGACTATGCCTTCAACTGCCGCATACGACTGCTGCATCAAGGCCTTCGCCTGTTCACGCGCCGCGCCCGATGACACGACCTGCACCTTGCTTGCACCAGACTGCAAAATGACGAATGCCATTTTGCTCTGTATGCGGGTGGTCGCCACAAAGCCTTCTACTCTTACTTTTTTACCTGCCTGTAATGCGATTTCCTCGAATGTAAACATGTCCTGCTCCTTGATTGCGGGTTGATAAAAATGCCGCCTTCGGATTCCGGAAATGAAAAAAGCCCGGAATCTCCGGGCTTTTTTGAATCGTGGTTTTCGCTATTTGATCAAATACTAATCAGATACAGCGAAACGACTCCAGCCCGGCTTCGAGTTGGAATCATTATTATTGATGCGGGCAACAAGCGACAAAACCTTGCGGCCACAGGCGAAGCTACGCAAGAAGCGTGGCTCCGGCGTACTTGCTATGCGTGGATACAAAGTAGTTTGCATGATTGTTGTCAAAAATTATTGGTGGTCTGGATCAGACTGGACATCAAGGCTATATCAAGACTATCACGCTTGTCAAGCGCACCGACGGTGGTACTAAAAGCAAGTAGGGTGCGTCTTGACGCACGTTGTTGCGTTGAACCATTCTGATTATTGACGATGTGGTGCGTCAAGACGCACCCTACTGACTGGCAAGGCTCGCACATCATACTGTTTCAAGCTTGTGATGCAGTGCGCATTTTCTGTAGGAGCGGCTTCAGCCGCGAACCGCTTTACCGTATCGACCATTCGCGGCTAAAGCCGCTCCTACAACCAGCCCGTAGGGTGCGTCTTGACGCACCGTTTTTGCGTTGAACCGTTCTGACTATTGACGATTTGGTGCGTCAAGACGCACCCTACTTTCCTGACATACTCTCCAGCACAGCCGCAATGCGCCCCGCCAGCGGTTGCTGACCTGGCTCATAATTCGACAGCACGACCACGGTATAGCCCGCATCGAGATACATGTCGAGCTTGCTATACACCCCGGTGAACTGCCCGCTATGTCCCACGACTTTGCCCAGCTTGCCCGCACTTAATTCGAAGCAGTATCCATAGCTGCCCTTGTCTGCACGGCCTGCGGTCTGGTCTTGCCAGAACAGCTGGCGTGTCGCTGGTTTGAGCAGTTTGCCTGCCTGCAGTGCATCGGCAAAACGCAGCAGGTCATGCGTGGTCGAATAAGCCAGGCCATACGGCCCGCCGCGCAATGGTATGAGGACAGTGTTTTCTTTTCTGCCTGCCATCGCAGCTTGCTTGCCCAGATAACCGGTGGCGAGATTTTCTGCTCCCTCATCCCTGACATAATTATCTGTACTGTTCATGCCTGCTGCCAGGAACACATGCTGGCGTACATAGTCATAATAATTTTGTCCCGAGACTTTTTCTATGATGACACCAAGTAAAAACGTACCCATATTGCTGTACAAATAATTGCTGCCGGGTGCAAACTCCAGCCTCGCATCACGTGTGAATGGCTTGTAGTCATCCAGGTTTCGCAACGCGACCATCTGCATATACGGGCCGTTGAGAAACTTGCTATTGAAAAGATCGCCCAGGCCCGATGTGTGCGACAGCAACTGGCCTATGGTGATTTTTTTCGCCACTTCAGGCGACAACCAACTGGCATCCACATAGTTGCTGACCGTGTCTGCATACGACAAACGCCCCGCCTCTGCCAACTGACCTATACCCACTGCCGTAAACATCTTGCCGACCGAGGCGACATTAAACCTGGTGTCTATCGTATTGGCCACATGGTAGCGCTTGCTGGCTTCACCACAGGCGGCCTCGCTGATGATCTTGCCAGCTTTTGCGACCACATAGGCACCAGAGAATTCATCCTTGCTGCAGGCGGTGTTGAATATGGTTTGCAGTTTGTCTTTCAGTTCAGCTTCAACTGCGGGCGACAAGACTGTATTTTTATCAGGCATTGCAGCCGTAGTAGCGGTATTGGTTTGCGCAGCTGTAAGGGATGTCAGAAACAAACTCAATATGGCGGGCAGTGCATGGCTGGTGCGCATTCGTTTCCTTATCGGGTGTATGGATGAGAGGCTGGCAAAATTTATTGGTCGCTATTGATAGCGTTGTGGATTTTATATGAGTATGCCCTTAAAATGAACAGCACCACCTTACTTTTCTTTCGCTCATGCACGCATTAGACAGATACAGAAACACCCGCGACCACTGGGGCGAATTGGCACCAGATTTCAGTCAAACCATGAACACGGAAGATTTGGCGATCGATCTCAATGCAAAGCAAAGATACGCTACCCTGCTTGCAATACAATATGATTTTCAAGAAATTGACAAAGAACTGATTCGCTATCTGTTTGCACAAGAAATAGATTCTCTCATTAATGACGACACCAGCGGCACCACTTACTCGCTATGGCTGGGTGCCTATTTGCTGGCAAGTTACCGGGACCCACTTGATATTCCCTCGTTCTATAAAGCAAAGAATATAGACATGGATACACACGGTGGATTTGACACTGAATTCATGTATTGGGCGCTAAAAACAGAAACACACGACTACGTACGCACTCACTTCCCTGATCTGTATAAAAAAATCCAGGACGATACAGAATCAGAAGAATTTTATGAGTGTCTGGATAGCTGGTGGGCAAATCGCTGCTCGGAGCATCCTGCCCACCCTGCTGATGAAAATGACTATGCCCTTTATGAACGTCACTTATATTTTGGTGACCTGAAGCAAGCGCGCAAGCATATAGATAACTGGGCAAGAGACCGCAGAGATGAACGTGAAGTTTCAGTCACGCTAGAGTATGCATATAAGGCACTGGGTGCATATCGGGAAGTCATCAAAATTCTTGAAGTAAATCTGAGTCAGGCAAAAACAGACCGAGACAAAATCATTATCATCAGTGATTTGTTACAGATGTATGCTGCACTCAATTCACCGCCTGAAGCCTTTGCTTATTTCGCGCAGGCAGATGCAGAATTATCGACTTTTCAAAACTGGAAGAGCGTGGGGTTAGGCAAAATGTTGGTTCACGCCGCCTTCGAGTATGCCGCTCTGTGTGATGACGACCAGATAGCAGTGTCTTCATGCGGATTCGCCTTGTCCTGGTGCCAGGAACTGACTTCTCATCATTATACTTTGCTCGTCGCTGGCGAGAAGGCAACAAGACGGTGCCAGCTTATTTCTCTCGCTGAAGATTTCAGACACAAGGCCGAAACAGAACGTCAACGCATAGATGCTTTATTCCGGAAGTGAAGAACTATTGCTGCATCTGATAAGGCCCGCTCCTGTGAGAAGCTTTAAGACGTCATGCGGCGCATTACAATGCGCCCTACGTCAGGGTAATGACGTGCTCTACTCGTTGTTCGCCTGCACACCCGCTGCATGTCTGATATCTGCCTCGAGCTTACCCACAAAGTCATCCATCGTCTCCTCCCCCAGGTCCACCCTCTTGGCACCGCCACCCGCAACAAAAGTCACGTCAGTGATGCCGATGACACCAAGAATGAGGCGCAGGTATTGTGTAGCGATGTCGCGTTCACGTATTGGTGAGCCCTCGGTATAGACGCCGCCAGAGGCGATCAGCACGGTGGCTTTTTTTCCGTGGACGAGGCCGCTGCCATCAAAGCCCAAGGTCAGGCCTTTGCGCACGATGTGGTCTATCCATGCCTTCAATAGCGCGGGCACATTGTAGTTATAAACCGGTGTCGCGATAACGATGTGGTCTGCGGCCAGCAGCTCTGCGACCAGTTCGTCGGACAAACTCAATGCATCGGCCATGGTGGCGGTATGCTGGGCGGGTGGTGTGAAGTAGGCTTGCAGCCAGGCGGCGTTGGTGAACTGCAGGCCGGTTTGCATTAAATCGCGTTCGACGACTTTGCCATTGGCATGCGCGCTGCGCCATTCCTGCACGAAGCAGCGCGTCATATTGCGTGAGACAGATGCATCGCCGCGCGGGCTGGTTTCAATGACCAGGAGTTTTGTTGGTTGTGTCATGAGATATCTCCTTGAAAAAGGAACTCACTATATCGCTGCAGCGGCGTTTTCAATAGAGATTAAATTGTGATAAAGTCCATCATAATTTATGATAGATGATAAGGAGAAGCATCTTGATAGGCAGCCTGACGCTGGACCAGTTACGGGTGCTTGTGACCATTGCCGACACTGGCAGCTTCTCTGCCACGGGCCGCAAGCTGGGTCGTGTGCAGTCGGCCATCAGCCAGAGCATTTCGACGCTGGAAGATGTGCAGGGTGTGGCCTTGTTTGACCGCAGCGGCCACAAACCCCGCATGACAGAAGCCGGGCGTGTGCTGGTAGAACAGGCGCGCCATGTATTGGCCAGCGCTGCCCGTTTTGAAGCAATGGCGGCAGGCACGCGCGCAGGCCTGGAACCCGAACTGGTCATCGCGATAGACCCGCTGGTGCCCAGCGCACCGCTGATAGATAGTTTATCGATGCTGAGCAAGACCTACCCTGAGCTGCCCGTCAGTTTTTCTACCGAAGGGCTGGGTGGCTCATTGAGGCGTTTGCGTAGCGATGCTGCTGCGATTGCGATTTGCCTGCTGCTGCCAACCGTGCCTGACGATATTGCCGCTTACCCCTTGCTGCGCATAGACATGCAGGCCGTGGTTGCGGCCAGCCACCCGCTGGCAGCACTGGCAAAAATGGCAACGCAGGGCCGCCCGGTGACACAGGCTGATCTTGAGCCCCATGTACAACTGGTGCTGTCTGACCCGATCGCACCTGAGAGTGAAAACTATGGCGTCGCCAGCGCCAGGCTCTGGCGCTTTGTCGATCTGGGCCGCCGCCTCGATTTCCTGCTCGGCGGTTTTGGCTGGTGCCGCATGCCGCTACACCTGGTTGCCGGGCACATCAACAGCGGCGAGCTAGTCGCCCTGCAAATCGAGAACGACCCCACGCCCAAAGAAGGCCTGACGATTTATGCCGCCCATAAACGCAGCCGCAGGCCCGGGCCTGCGGGGCGCTGGTTGCTGGATGATCTCAAGAACCGTTTGCAGTCCTAACGTTTTTAACAGGCTCGCGCATGCCAATAGAGATGCGCAAGTCCATGCTTGCTTCATCAAAAACTGCTGAACCGATTAGTGGCCTGTAATAGTGAAATCGGAGTGCCTGCCATGTGCGCGACGATCATGGCTGCGTTACAAATGCTCGCGATAGTCCCACTATCGCTGTGCTGTGCGCCTTGCCCTGATACGCCGGGCACATGTCCTTCACTCTCGATTTCACTATTACAGGCCACTAGCATCTTTACCCTTTTTGTGACATGCTTCCGCCCCGCTGAGAAAATTTCCTGACCATGGAAAATCGGTAGCTTTCATACCGGCAACTCTATGACATTTGCGTGACCAAAAATTTCGCTTGCATGTCAAATCGCACCAGATAGTCAAAAAAATGACGCCTAGTCAAGTTTAAGGAGTTGCGAAATTGTATTGCTACACAGGTCAATTTTTACCTCGTTTTGCCCGCTGCAAGATATTGAAGTTGATGGTCGTATCGAAGTTGATGTTCGTGCTGTTCATATTAATGCTGACGACATGGGTAACACCGGCCAGCTCTCAACAGATACCGCTGCGCTACTACACCCAGCTTGATGGCCTCAGTAATCTGTCTGTCAGCGCAATGGCGAGCGATGGTGATGGTTATATCTGGGTCGGCACAGAGAATGGGCTGTTTCGTTACAACGGCACTGAATTTCGCCGCTACGCCAAAGCAGAGGGCTTGCCCGAACCCTTCGTGACTGCTCTGCATGTAGATGCGCAACAGCGGCTCTGGGTAGGCAATAGTGATGGCCTCTACCTGAAAAAGGGCGAGCGCTTTGAACCCATACTCCACAATGGCAAAAAACTGCCAATTTCACCCGGCCAGAAATTCAATACATCGCCAGACGGCACCCTGTTTTTCATCAGCCAGCAACGCCTGTATGCACTGAATTTGCCACTGAAGATGGTGCAAGGCCAGCCGCAATTGCAAGTACTTTTCCCCACGCAGCAAAGCCTGTCACAACAAGCACCAGATACCCTGTTGAGTGTTCACCGTGAAAAAAACGGTGACTTCTGGCTGGGTTGCGGTTCATCGATCTGCCAATACTCAGGCAAACAAATCCATGTCTGGGATGCAGCTCAGGGCGTGCCAGACGACCAGTGGCTGAGTTTTCACCGCGACAACAGCGGGCAACTCTGGGCCAGGGGCGAGCAGCATATTGTAGT
Source organism: Undibacterium sp. Tian12W (assembly GCF_049339405.1). Lineage (NCBI taxonomy): Bacteria > Pseudomonadati > Pseudomonadota > Betaproteobacteria > Burkholderiales > Oxalobacteraceae > Undibacterium > Undibacterium sp. Tian12W. Next base: position 36,294 of record NZ_JBMPPK010000032.1, on the reverse strand, counting down.
TCTCAAGGCCAGCGAAAAAAAATTCACCGACAGAACACCACCAGGCGACATCCTGCATAAAAAGGGCCTGGTCACCTGGATATCTGCCGATGCAGAAGGACGCATACTCAGCAATGCCAACCAGTCACTGATACGCTGGAACAAAGATCATTGGGAAAATTTTGACCGGAAGAATGGCCTCAAAATAGCAGGCGGCCTGACTGCCCTGCTGTATGACAAAGATGGTGGCATGTGGCTGGGTTCACGCGGGCTGGGCCTTATCAAATGGCTGGGTTCTGGCAATTGGGAGAGCTGGACCATGGCCCAGGGCATGCCTGACGATGTTGCCCTTTCCATGGTCAGGGACAAGGACGGGGTTTTGCATATAGGTACACGCTCTGGCCCGGCGCAACTGCGTCCGGGCCAGCGTCAGTTCAACAACGTCGCCGAGAAACAGCAAACCCTGAACCATCAATGGTCAGGCATGGTGGTCGATCAGTCTGGTACGGTGTGGGGCGGCACTTATTCAGGGCATTTGATGCGCTACGATGCAAAGACCAGGCTCTATGCGCAAGTGGCAAGCCTGCCGCAAATTATCCGCATGCTGCCCGATAGTCAGGGAAATATCTGGCTGGCCACCACAGACGGACTGTTTGTGTTTGACAGCAAGGCCAGCAAGATCAATGTCATGCGCCCTGCCGGGCTCGACAGTTTGCAGATACCCAAAACCGAGAATTTTCGTGATCTGTGCCTGAGCCCGAATGGCCATGTCTGGTTCATTGCGCGCAATCAGTTACTGCGTTTTGATGGCAGGAACTGGGCTAATTTCCCGGTCAGTTTCAATGGCCAGCCACCCAATATGTCTTCCATTACCTGCACTGCAGAGAATGACTTGTGGCTGGGCACGCGCCAGGCGGGCTTATTGCGCGCCAGTGTCAGCAATGGCGTCTTGCAGTTACGGCAGCAAGAATCACCGGTGCTCAAAGACAAAGTCATTTTCTCTTTGCTCGAAGACAGCCGGGGCTGGTTGTGGGCAGGTACCGATGCCGGCATCGCGGTCTGGAATAAAAAACAGTGGCGGCTATTCAATCAAAGCAATGGCTTCGTCTGGAACGAAACCAATGGTCACAGCTTTTATGAAGACAGCGATGCCGCCATGTGGGTGGCTACCAGCAATGGTATCTCATACATACTCAAACCTGAGAATCTGTTCAAAGAGCATGAACTCAATACCCTGATAGAAAGCATCCATAGAGATGGCAACAGCTACACCAGCGATAAACCGCTGGCGCTGGCCTGGTCACCTCAACCGCTGGAACTGGTGCTGGCCAGCCTTAATTTCAGAAACCGCAGCGCGCTGGAATTTCATTACCGCCTCAGTGGCCTGGAAGAAAACTGGTCAAGTTCAACGACACCCAAAGTACGCTACACCGCGCTTGAACCAGGCAACTATCGCTTTGAATACTTTGTCAGCAATGCCGATGCCCAGCAAACCTCGGCGGTCAAATCGCTGGAACTGCGCATACAGCCGCCGTGGTGGAGAACCATCTGGTTTTACATCTTGATCGCTGCAGCCCTGATGCTGCTGGTTTTTATCCTGCACCGCTATCGCTTGCGCAAACTGACCGAGCTACAGGCACACACCGAAGCCATCGTCAAAGAACGCACACGCGAACTGGAAATATCTCGCGAACAACTCAAGGTACGCGCCTTGCGCGATGGCCTGACATCTGCCTGGAACCGTTCTGCCATGATGGAAATGCTGGACATGGAAATCGGCAAGGCACAACGCCAGCAAACGCCCTTGCTATTGGCCTTGCTGGACCTCGATCACTTCAAGCGCATCAACGACACCTACGGCCATCCCGCGGGTGATGCCGTACTGATCGAGGTGGTGCGCCGCCTGAATGCCACAGTGCGCCAGTCAGACGCGGTTGGCCGTTATGGCGGTGAAGAATTCCTGATCATCATCCCCGGCCTGGACATTGCGCATGGCAAGAGCCTCATCGAAAGACTGCTCAAATCAGTCCGCGAAAAAGAAATCACCATCAGCGAACACCAGTCCATCGCCGTCACCAGCAGCTTTGGCGTCATCGCCTTTGATCCACAAAACCCGATGACAGCCGCTGACCTCATCTCGCATGCCGATCAGGCTCTTTACCGATCCAAACAACAAGGCAGGAACAGGGTTGAGTATGTGGAGTGAAGATAGAGCAGTAGAGCGGTAGGTACGATTAGCGCAGCGTAATCGTACAATTCGTAGCAAATTATGCAGTCAGGTTTGGATTGTAAGTCGCCAGCCGATCAATGATGATAATGACGATCAGCTGGCAGCATCATCACATGGATCACATGCGTACGATTACGCTGCGCTAATCGCACCTACGACTACAACGCATTAATTCGCGGCCGCTGCCTGCCCAAACTTTAACTGCGTCAACAGGCTTGCCGTATCGGCGTGCAGCCAATAGTCTTTTACTTTACCGCCTTCGATGCGGAGTATGTCTGTGCCTGTGAATTTCAGCGGTGTCCCTACGGCTGCACCTGTGCCGGGTATGCCACCACCATAGTTGCCCGTGGCCTCCCAGCGCAACACTGCAAAATTGCCATCGACAATGGGGCCGACTTGTACCGTGAAGCGCAGGTTTTTGAACAGCGCGTGGCTTTGCGCAACCCAGGCTGCCAGCCCGGCGGGGCCACTGATCGCGGTGTCGGGGCGACCATCCAGCAGCGTGGCATGCAAGGCAAAATCGGGGGCAATAATGGATTTGGCCAAATCCAGGTCGCCATTCCACAGTGATATCCATTGATTAGTCAGTGCCTGATGTGCTGTGGTCACGCGGGTTTGGTGCGTTGGTGTGATTGCGACAGGGGCAGATGCCTTTGTCTCAGCGGTCGCGCCAAAAGCCGCAGTCAGGCTCGTGCCCAACAATGCAATTGCGGCGGCCATCTGTATGGCTTTGCGGGTAAATTTTCTAGTTGTGTTCATGAAAAGCTCCTGAAATGAGTTCAATGTATAAAAAAATTAGTAGTTGATTGCGTCAGTCATCGCCGGTCTGTTGAAATACTTCTGCTTGCATTAGCAAAATCCCCGATGAGACTTTGCCGCTCGGCAGCCGTATTGCGATGGAAGAAGTATGGGCGAATGCCTGGGTAAAAGAAATTGCAGAAAGCCGACTAGCGGCTATGCATTAATGCATAGTCATATGGGATATGCCAAATGAAGATGAATGGGAAGATTGATAGTTTGCTGTAGCCTATTCCGGCGACCAGCTATTTTTTACTGCATGGTCTTGCATACGTTTTGCAACAGGCGTGCCAGGCATGTGCCCGGTTTTAAACTCCCTCAAGCATGAAGAAATGCACATCAAGCATGCTTCTTGACATAGTCCTTCAAACCCGCCGTGAGCGCAGCAAATGTCACCGCACAACGCGGGCTGTCGCGCAGGTCTTCGTGCATGGCGACCCATATATCAAGGTTGACCGAGAACTGTGTTTTCAAAACGCGGACCAGGTCTTTGTCCCTGGCAGCCAGCGCAGAATGGCAAACCCCTATGCCATAGCCTGCGCGAATTGCCGCCAACTGCGCCAGGTCACTGTCGGTGCGCAAGGCAAATGACGAAGGTTCAAGCGTGGGGAATTTTGACCTCAGTTTACGCAGGAAGGCATTTTCCTGGTCAAAACCAATGATGGTATGCCGCGATAACTCGTCCATCGTTTTTGGCATGCCAAAATCAGCCAGGTAACTTTCGTGGGCAAAAAACCCAATTTCAATTGCACCGGCACGTTTGGCGATCAAGGCATCTTGCTCTGGGTTGACCATGCGCACGGCGATGTCTGCCTCTCTGTGCAAGAGATCATCGACACGGTTCGATAATACCAGCTCTATCATCAATTCAGGGTGTTGCCGCCGCAGTGCCGTCAAAACAGGCGGCAGCACTTCGACACAGGTGACTTCACTGGCAGTTACCCGCACCGTGCCACGCACACCTGTGCCATGGCTGCTGGCAACCCTGCGAAGTGCCGCAGCAGTGGCGGCAACATCGGCCGCATAGGGCCTGAGTTCCAGGGCGGCCTCCGTTGGTGCGAAGCCATCAAACGTGCGCGTGAACAGTTTTAAATCCAGCGCTTTCTCCAGGCTGTCTATATGGCGTCCAACAGTAGGCTGCGTCATGCCCATCGCCCGCCCTGCAGCCGACAGCGAACCGGTATCGATGACCATCAAGAAGGTGCGGTACCACTCCCAGTTCGGCTCAGTATTCATGGCATATACATTTATTTATAGCGACCATGCGATTCTAGGCAATTTTCATTTAGCTGGCAATACCGCACACTGACGTCTATTGCAGTAAAACTGCGCCAGTTAATACTAATGCAGCATTGATGAAAGAGCCCATACCATGAATATCGCTACCCATTTAACCCAGCTATTTTCCAGTCACGCAGAGTGCGCAATCGCCTTACGCCCCAGGCAACTGGCGATATCGGTTTTTGGGCTGGCGGTGCTGGTACTTGAATTTTGGTTGAAGGTGCCTGTGAAGCCGGTGCTGGATACTTATCTGCAAAAACTGCTTGCCTGCATCGCACCCACAACATCCTCGCAGGCTGCGTTGTAAGGCAGCCGACAAAAAAGCCCCATCAACGAGTCGATGGGGCTTTGAATACCGTTTTGAAAGCTAGATCAACGGCACGATGATCTATGCAGCTTAGAGACTCACCGCACTCTTGATCGCAATCGCCGTCACTGCCCAGTGAAGTAGGGTGCGTCTTGACGCACCACTTTTCGGTCAAAAATTTCAATGTGCACGTACATAACGGTGCGTCGAGACGCACCCTACAAAAAAGCCCCATCAACGTGTCGATGGGGCTTTGAACGCCGTTTTGAACGCTACATCAACGGCACGATGATCTATGAGGCCTACGGACTCACCGCACTCTTGATCGCAATCGCCGTCACTGCCCAGCCCAGCCAGCCATTTGGTTGCGCGACACTCCATGCCATGGCGGATGATCCCAAAGCCGTCACCGGTGCATGTTGCGTGCCAAAGGTCAGGGTATTGGGATTGGCATAGCTGAGCGCGCCCATGCCGTAAGTGGGGACTATGCTTTGCGCATAATCGCCGCCATAGACACCAAATACCAAAGAGTTCGATTGCAGCGTAGTTTTGGTGGCGCTGGCTGAGGTGCTGATATTGCTGGCGGTGACAGGGTTACCATCAAATATCGTCGGGGCGAAATTTGATATCTCATAAGCTGCCATCACCACGCCTTGCGCTGCGCCGCCATTGGCATTGATGGTGAACGAAGTGCCGCCGGTTTTTGCAACTGCATAGAACCACCCGGCACAAGAAGATTTGCAGGCATCGGTTTTATACCAGGTGTAGTTGCCTGCGTTCTTGTTATCGGTGACGGTAAAGTTATAGGTATTGCCCTGGTTGCTGGCCATCGCCACCAGGATCAGATTACCTGCCTTGACCGGGTTGGCAAAACTGATAGCCGCAGGCCTAGTGTCGCCATCTGCATAGGCCGGGGCAGCCGTTTGCACGACCACGGCAGATGCGGGGGTCTGCACGGCACCCGGCAAGCCCTTGATGGCGATGACCGTTTCTGACCAGCCTGTCCATCCTTTGGGCTGTGTTACTTTCCATGATACCGGAGTGCTACCCGTTGTCGCTGCGGTGGCAATTTGCGTACCGTAAGTCAGGGTATTGGCATAAGCAGCATTGAATGCGCCTGCGGCATTGCCGGGGGTGATGACTTGATCTGGGTCGCCGCCATAGACGCTGAGTACCAGTGAATTGGCCGAGGCAGTCTGCTTGCTGGCACTTGCCGTGGCACTAGTGTTACCAGTGCCGACAATGCCATTAGCAGTAACTGGCTTGCCATCAAATATCGCGGGGTCAAAATTACTGACCTCGATCGCCGACATGACCAGCGATTGCGCAGCGCCGCCTGTTGCGCTGATGGTGAAACTGCTACCACCCTTTTGCGCGACCAGGTAGAACCAGCCAGCGCAGGTGTTCTGGCAGGCATCGGTCTGGTACCAGGTGTAGTTGCCCGCGTTCTTGTTATCTGACAGGGTAAAGTTATACGTGTGGCCCTGCGTGGATGCCATGGAAACCAGGATCAGGTTGCCAGCCTTGACAGGATTGGGGAAGCTGATCGTGACCGGGCGGGTCGAGCCATCAGCAAACACCGGAGCTGCAGTCTGCACAATTTGCGGTGGCGTGATTGGCGCTGGCACCAGGCCAGTCACTGCATCTGAAACAGTGCTGGCAGAACCTGCACTATTCTTTGCGGTGACTGTGCAAGTCAGCGCCTGCCCTACATCTGCCGTGGTGACGATATAGTTGGCGGCAGTCGCACTGGCGATCTGGGCAGCACCGCGCTTCCAGCGATAGGCATAGCTCGTTGGTACATTGCTCCAGGTGCCTGTTGAACAAGCCAGTGCGCTGCCGACGAAAGGCGTGCCGGAAATGGCAGGCGCTATGGAATTGACCGGGGCCTGCACACTGCCGAGGTTGGCGCTGCAACTTGCCGTCGTGCCGCCGTTGGAACCGGCACAAGTCCAGGTCCATGGGCCAGCGCCTTTCAATAAAGACGCGACACCAGCGCTGCACAAACCCGTCGTCGGTGCACTGCTGAAGCTTGCGCCGTCAGCACTGCCGCAACTACCATTGACGGGCACAGCAACACTCGCCACCGTGACTGAATTGCTCATGACCGAGACAGCGCCCTTGGCATTGCTCGCGGTAACGCGCCATGCGATGACCTTGCCCGCATCCGTGCTGGCTGGCGTAAAGCTGTTGCTGGTACTACCTGCAACATCGGCACCATTGACTATCAATTGGTATTGATAGTTCGTCGGGCTATTGGTCCATGTGCCTGTACTTACACTCAAGCTGCTGCCGACTTGCGGCGTCCCCTGTATGGTTGGCGCGATGCTTACCGCTGGCAAGCCGGTATCGCTGGCAGCACCTGACTGATAGGCCCCCACATCCATGGCCTGCGGGTTGCGGGTTTTGAGATCATAGTCGTTGGTCACCAGAGAGGTCACTGCTGTCGCTATCGAACCCGCACCGCGTGCGGCGCTGTTGGTTTGCAGGTGGAAGTCAGCACCGGCCTGCACAAACAGCGGGTTAGCCATGATCGCAGTGCTATCTAGCCCAGGGCTGCCAGAGCCGTTGAACCACAGGTTGCGCGCAAACGTGCCTGCGCTGGCCTGCACGCCATTCGAACCTGAGTTATACGGCGTGCCGGTAGCGACATAGAAGATATTGTTTTCAACATCCATCGCGCCTTTGGGCAAGTTCCAGTCATTTGTCAACGCGCCATAATTGCTGTTGCCAGCAGTGTTGGTGTTGTAGAAGGTGTTGTTATATATTTTTGCGCCAGCGATGTCGGTGGTGTTAAAACGCACTGCCGCATACTGGATGTTATAGACAACGTTGTTCCATACCTTGACATTGCCCGCCGTACCATCGGCCAGGTTGATGCCATGCTTGCGCACATCGTGGATCAGATTGTGGTGCACATTGATATTGCCTATCGGCGTGCCAGAAGAACTGTAGCTCTGCACACCGTTGCCACCAAAGATATTGCCGACCTCGTTATACGCCACCTCGTAAGAACCGGTACCATCAAAATAAAAGCCATGGTTTTGCAAAAAGCTGCTGCCATCGTCCGGCCCACAATACACATCATGCACATGGTTACCCAGCACTACCACGCCATTGCCGCTGCCTGTGACACCCGCGCCCTTGGCATTGACATTGTGCACGGCGGTATAGGCAGTCAGCTCATTGTTGACCACGCGCCAGTTGGCACCTTTGTATTTGTTGAGTTCATACCCGGCCTGCACGCTGATCATGCCATCGCCACGGCCTGACTCTATCTTCAGATTGGTGACGGTGATGCCGGCGCCGCAACCTATCTCCTGGCGTGCACTGTCGGCAGAAGTAATCACACCGCCTGAGGCATTGTCTTTGCTGCTGCTCAGTGCCTGGGACAGTTGCGTGGTTTCTGTCGGAAAGCCCATCAGCGTGATCGGGCCAGATTGCACGGCGCCTGTTGCCGGCGTGCCGGATTTGTTTTGCGCCCTCAGGAAATAATTGTCACCTGCCTGATGCACATCAGTCCAGACACCGCCACGCATGACGATGAAATCACCCGGCAAGACGATGCCCCATACACCAGCAGTCGCCACTGGCTGCAAGCCGCCTGCTATCGTGCAGCCGACATTGATGTCATTGGAGTTATTGCTGACGGCGAGTTGCACATGCCGGTAAGGGTGGTTGATGTCATCCGGCTGACCGGTGCTGTCATTGCCATCGAGGCTGACAAAATAGATCTTGCCGGGGTTGATTTTAAAGCTCAGTTGATTTGCGTCTGTCGCGACATTACCGTTGATGACCACCTTGACAGGCAGGTCACTGCCATTGGCCGCGCTACCGAGTGCGCCTATTTGTGCCGTGATCTGCTGTATGTCTGCCCTGCCGCGTGAAGCGCCGATGGAACGGTAATTATCCACCTCGATATTATCGAGATACACCTTGGCATTGCTACCCGCCCCTGTCGTACCAAAGTTCTGCCCAAAGACCGACAGGTAAATGCCCTTGTTATTCTCGCCGCCAGTAGTGGGACCAGAGGTGATGTCGGTATAAAGCTGCTGCGGCAGGGATCCCACTGCGCCACCAGAAGAAAAAATCGCCGTCACATATTGGGTATCCGCTGTTTTGGTAAAAGTGCAGTCTGCCGTGCCACTGCAACCCGTGCTGACAGCGGCCACACCCGGCCCCGACCAACCAACAAAGCCACTGCCAGACGCATGCAGAGTCACGGTCGCATTCGTCGCAAACAACTGGCTGCAACTGCCGGTGTAGCCAGGCACGTCACTGGTACAACTCACTGCGCCCGGGCTGCCAGCGACAGTCGTCACCGTACCGCCACCGGCGACGCTGACATTCAGCAGCGAATTTGCATCACCTGATGACGCAACCGCATTCATCATCGCCTTCAGGCCAGAAGCGTTGGTCCCTCCGCCACCTGCTGCGCCAGCGTTCAACCCAGAATTCGCACCACCCAGCACGACGAAGGCACTGGCCGCAGTCGCCACGACGGCTGCCACCAGCAGCGTGAGATATTTTCTGGTTTTCATTTTTATTCTTACCTTTCCGGGGCGCAGCGACAGTTTAAAGTCAGACAGCGGGGATGGGGGACAGCTTTATCAGCAAGGCAACCTGCCGGATAAATGCGGCAGGCTGATGATCATTTGGCAAACATTGATTCTAGGTAAGACATCCATGGTTTAGCAACCCATAGATGTGAGAGGATTTGTATCTGGTGTATCAGGATGTAAGTTGTGATGGCCGGGGGCTTTGCCCTTAAGCGTGACCATCTACAGCGATGCACGACGAGGCATATAGTAGGGTGCGTCTTGACGCACCGTTTTTCGATCGGAAAAATTCAAGGCACACGCACATAATGGTGCGTCAAGACGCACCCTACTGACCAGGATTTGCGTATATTCCAGGGCAACCCATTGCTGTGAAATAGCCGTCATGTAGGAGCGGCTTCAGCCGCGAACCGCTTAGCCGTATCGGCCATTCGCGGCTAAAGCCGCTCCTACAGGTAATACGTCATAAAAAGATAAAGCAATCCCATGCCGTAAAGTAGGGTGCGTCTCGACGCACCAGATCGTCAATATTCATAAAAGCAAAAAGGTGCGTCGAGACGCACCCTACTTCACTATTTCTTTTCCGCCGGCATCTGATCCACCGCCTGCGTTATCGCTTCCTTGAAATTCAACTGGCCTTCCAGATAAGGCTCCCACACCTGGTCTATCAAATCCAGATATTCTGGCCAGGCTTTTTGATACAGGCCATTCTTCAATGCATAAGGTTGATAGTCCAGATTGGCGCTCTGCTTGAGTACATCCTGGGTCACTTTACCCACCGTATAAAATTGCAGCACATGCCATAAGTCAGATTCGCCTTCACGATGTGCAGCCTTCATCCTGTCATTGATGGTAGCGACCAGGGTGTCAGTAACGGTAGTGTGCGAGGCCTCGTGATACAGCATTTCCAGCGCCGCCAGGCCCTGATAATCTGGACGTCCACTGGGCATGACGATCTGTTCATCGGTATAGGCGCCCTGCCTTGTACCCGTCATCACGACGATATCACTGCGTATGGGCTTGGCCGGAAAAGCATGCACCATATACTTTTCTATTCGCGCCTGTATTTCCTTGCCATAGCTTGCATCCAGCTGTTTGGTCTGCTTGATCCAGTCCTGGTTGCTTTTGTTCTGCGATGCCCAGATGCAGCGGGCATACACAGGAGCAACCCGGTTCAGCACAGCAATGAGCGGTGCCGGAATAGCCAGGCCGCTGGCGTCGCGATGCTGGTCATCCACACTCAGGCCACGCTTGATGCCTTGCATGGTCGCATCAAACAGCGGATCGCGTTTGGCATAATCAGCCTGGTAAAAATCAACGGCGTCTTTCAGGATAGCGAATTCTGCCTCGCCAGGTTTGTTATCCCAGGGCAGCTCTTGCAATGATTTTTTTCTGACCGACACATCCAGCAGAAAATGATGCAGATTCATTAAAAACGCGCTGTGATACTCAAAACTGGCACGCTGCATGGGCAAACCCGGCTTGCCGTTTTCTGCACTGTGGGCGGTTGTCAAGAATGAACAGGCGAGGGAAAGAGAGAGGAATAACTTCAGAACAAGGCGCATAGTAATTCGATGGGAAAGGTAACAAACTGCTGACTTGGCTCAGGACTTGAACATGCTTAAAGCATGCAAATTCTCCGGCGGTGATTCTAGCTTAATTTTGCTGGCCCCTGTATTTTTATGCAATACCAAATCCACAACATTAAGAATGGAATTCAATTTACCAGCGATATTGAAATATATTCGTCAGAATTTTCATCAAAACAGAGAATTTTACACGGCCATTATTTACCCATCCACTTCTTCAAAAAACGCTTTTTCAATGCCGCCCGCTCCTGCGGAGTACGCCCCAGTTGATTGGCACCGATCTCAGCAGCAGCGGCCATGTCACGCGCAGAATGGTAGGAATGCCCGTCCTTACCCATCTTCCATACATTGCTGACTTGCCGCTCCAGCACCGGCAAATGAGCGTCCAGCCCTGCTGGTGTTGCACTCGCGAGCGCCACACGTTCAGTGCTACGCCAACGGCTGTGCCAGCGCTTCTTTTCTTCCTTCTCGCTTTGGCAAACACATTGGCCCCAGACAGGTTTTTTACGGCGGCTGTTACTCATGAGCTGATCTCACTCCTCAATTTTCTGATAGCTGGTTGCAGTAAGTCCGAACTACACACACTACCCGCCTGACTGTATAGTTCTGTAGCAATCAAGAAATCCGCCATCACTCTTGATGGCGAAGGATGCTATTTCCTGCAGCGTCCAGATCGCAGAATAATTATCATCGACAACCCCGGTCAAGATACTAATGAGCCGCAGCGCGAATGCACTGGCATCATTCACACCTTTGTTGGCACTAGTGGACTTTAACAGTGAAATCGAGAGTGAAGGACATGTGCCCGGCGCATCAGGGCAAGGCAAGGGTGGAACAAATGAGCACAGCGATAGCGGGGCTATCGCGAGTATTTGCAACGCAGGCATGATCGTCGCGCACATGGCAGGCACTCCGATTTTCACTGTTACAGTTCACTAACCCTGCGCATCTCAATTGCCAGCGATACGCCTGGCATGCCCTGGAGCGCCTCTGTGACGCTGGCTATGTTTTCAGGCTCATACTCAGTGAGCATGTCATCATAAAAATAAATAGTCAGGGTATAGTCTTCTCTATACGGGTATCGCCATGTCTGTTTTTCATACTCAATGGGACTCGCCATATGATCAACTACCTTAGTAACTAACTGACGGTCTTGAGTACGAAGATGGACTATGATGGATTCTGCCATGGTGAATTTTTCTGGTTGTCAGCGGGTACGATGGGTAGTTGCGATGGTAGGTACGTTTAGCGCGGCGTAATCGTACAAATCGAGTTCACATCATATCGCCATTTCCAGGAAATTTTTCTCCGCATCCCAATGACGTCAATGTTTCTTTTTTGGATCAGACTGTATATATAGTCTGCACAACATGCCTACGAGGGCTGCACGGGTTCAACGCAATCCCGGTAATTCTGCGTGAACGATTGACTGCATTTCAAACCATTCTCTACCATTTTTGTAAGTGTTATCTGAAAAACTGTGATTTGGTTTCCAGAGCAAATTCAAGGATATCTTTTGCTGGTCAAAGCTCGCATCAACAAGAGTGAAATCTGTGTTCATGTCTGAGAAAGCTTTCGGCACTTTGAAATTGACGATCCAGGCAAGCATGGGTTTTCCGCTAAAGTCTCGCTGCTCTATAAGAAATGTATGCAAGCCTCTGGTTTGTAGCTCCCCAGGCAGAATTGCGAGCCAGGAATCTTCACGTTTGATAATACTGTGCACTTTCATTAGATCAAGTTTGTTTTCGTCTGCAGTGCCAGGCAGACAGGTGGCATATGAGTTTGAATACTTGATGTCGTCCAGAGTGCAGTTGGTGAGTGAAGTGATAGAGTCACGTTGTTTCTCGTATCGAACTTTTCGAGGGTCACCCTGACTAAGTTCTGTCTCGGCAAACCGGCCTGTTGCAGGATCGCCGAAAGTGGCAACTACAGGAATGTAATGAAATGGCATTCTGTATGAATAATTCTGCTTAGGCCCTTCATCAAATAAATCAGGTCTGTTCAAGGCTTTGCGCAAGAAATCAATCATCCCATATTTGGGTTGCGGCCCCAGACAATAACCACGGCGAAGTGAAAGGTCTTTTCTATGCGCGATTTGAACGCCATCGATGACGCGTTTGACTACAATATCAACTGTCGATGTGCGAACCTGATACTTTGGTATGGAGCCTATCATCAGAGGTGTCGTATATGTCACGACAACGTCAATAGCATCCAGGCCGGGTAACTCGTCTGGTGCTCTGGGATCAACACTCACATCTCCGGGCAGCTTTTTCAGATCAAGTACCAGTTCGGATGGCAATCTGTCGATTTTTTCTTTTCCAACGACTACAACCGAAATTTTTTCTTTGCCAGTCAGCGCAATATTGAATTTTTCTTCTCCTTGTGACAAACACTGCTGCACCATATTCTCTTGTGTAGTGTTATATGCCTGATCTCTTTGCTCCGTTTCTTCACGAGCGTCCCTGGTCCGTTTCCCAAAAAATATTATTCCGCATAACAGGACGATTCCAACTCCTATTGCGCCAAATGTCCGCCAGATAACAATAAGGATCAGCAGCGCAACAATGCCAACTACGCCCAAAACAATCCAAATAATTCCATATACTGCCCCGACCATTACCCCTTCGGCATAAGCTGGCGCGGCAGCACACATAGTCAGGACGGCAAGCGCTGCCATGTAGATCATTTGCCTGGAATTAGTTTGCAATAATCTTTTACCGAAGCTCAATACCGTCCCCTGTTTTTTACGCTGGATATCTTCTTTGTTTCGCATGATAGGATTTTTCTAAAAAAATGCGAAACAGAATACTTTGCGTTTTGCATTGATGAATCATGAACAGCTTGCGGCAATGCCCGCTATCCCCTGCGTATCAGCGCAGCGTAATCGTACATATCGCACACATATTACATCAGCATTTTCAATACACTTAGTCTTCGCATCCCAATTACGTTCATGCCTCTTTTTTGGATCAGACTGTATAAAGAGCCTGCGTACCATGCGCATTATTATGCTGGGTTAATCGTAGTTACGCGGGATGAGACAAGTTCGCTCTTTCTGCAGCCATTGTTGATGTTCTTCAATGACATGCTCAAAATGCGCTTTTGAGTGATATCTTTCGGATGAAATATCATTACGCTTCCCAAGCATGGAGGGTGGCGCGTCTGATGACCATTCATGTGCAGCCCAAAATCCAGACAACTCTATCAGCCCATAAACCGACTCAGTAGAAAGTTGCGCAAGCAGATATTCCATTGCAACCAGACGCCATTTGCGTTTTGATAAATCCAGATTGAGCGCTTTGGTATTACAAATTTTTTCTACTTGCTCACGTAATACTATAGTGCTTATCTCACTATCTAGTGCCAGGCATGCGACTACGTCGAACAAGTCTTCCCCAGACGAGATACTCATCAGTTCATGAGCTGCGAAGTTTGCGATATCCGAGGCATACAATCGTCCTTCTATGCCAGCGATATCATCAAGCCCCAGAAGTATGACACCCCAGTCCACAATATCAAGCTTACGCATTGACTCAAAAGCGGCTGTCGATCTCAGGCAATTCATTCTTCACTTACCTATCCATTTATTGAAAAAAGTGTTTTTTAATACAGCACGTTCTTGCGGCGTATCACAGCGATACGCTAAGCATCCTGTTAAGTATTTTTGTTACGCTGGACATGATATTTGGCTCTATGCGCGGTGAGCATATCGTCATAAAATAAATGGTCAAGGTATAGGCGACTTACCTATATCAATGATCAATATTTCTCCAAAATACGCATGACAAATTTCTCCCGCTCTGCAAGTTTCCGCGCATTCTTTCTACCGATATCAAAGTTTTGATTACCCAGCGCAAGCGAAAGAACGAAGTCTTCCAGAAAATGCCGGAAAGAAGCTGCAACTTCAATTTTAGCCGGATGACCAAAATCATCCTGAATATTAAAAATTGGCCCTTCGGGATTGCTCCTTTCAAAGACCAGTTCCCGATGATATTTTGACTGACTTAAATAGACGTATTCACCAGGGAAAGTTTTATGCAGAAAAATGATATGCGGTTCATATAAAACACCCAGCAAACTCTCATCATCGCCAAGCAAGGCAAAGTAAGTCGTATAAGCATCACATAAGCTCGCAAATGCAATGAAGTCGGCAGGCAAATTGCAGCCAATCTCCTTTTGAATTTTGGCTAGCGACGAAGACTTTGGAGGTGATTTTACAAAATCAGTGTCGCCTTCCTGTAGAAGTCCATACTCATACAAAGTCACAAGATCAGAAAGCTCTACACCTATCATCGTCATAAGCCTTTTTCCACAATAATGAACGCGATGTTTGAACCCAAATTAACATGCACATCACCGTTTCAATAAAAATAAATTGTCGGCTTTCACATGATACCGTTACTTCTTGTACCCGCTCAATGATGCGAATGCCTTTTTGCCTCTACTGCTCATGCCGCAGAGATCATCGACAAACAAGGCAACGCAAGACTTGTACCTATTCGTTCAGGTCTTTGTCTGCCATATCGTGCACCGCTGAAAGCCGCGATGACAGCCGAACACGCGCGACGATACCGCAGATGATTGCGCACAGCGCAAAAAAAATGAAGCCTATTGCACAAACTGTAAACAGCATGGCAATACCTGTACCGCAAACGAATTCACCATTCTTGCTTTGCTCACGCGCCCAGACAGAAAATTGCCAGTATTGGTAAATTCCAAAAAATATGGGTAACAAGGACATCATGCCAAACACCCGGGACCAGCCGCGCCATGATTTAAAAAAATTGGCCATTATTTTTATCAGATATTTTATGTGAAGCCAAACGAGGCTGAGCGGTTTTACCAAGCAGCCTCTTTGAATGTCAGGTCAGTTTCAAAAAAACTTCTCGCAGAGTTTAGGGAATAGTGTCTCCAGATCGTCTTCGTCCCAGTCGGTTCCAGTGGGGTCAGCATGGTATGCGATAGCATGTTTTGGGAAGTCCTTGCTGGTCTTTCCTGTCTTTTCTTGCCAGACCTGACGAGCGATATACTGGAAACCCTCCACCTGGCAATCACCATCTTCGTCCCTGACGACGTCGGCCAGAGATTCGGGATCCAGCAGGGCTGCCTCATAAACCTTTTCGCCTCTGGATATCAGCCAGTCCCGGAAGTCCATGAACCCATCATCTGAGCAGCCGCCGCCTATCAGGTAGGCCGCGCCCCACAAGCCCCAGTCGTAGGCCCGGTTATGGTATTCGCTGAAGATGCGGTCGAAAGCGACGATGTCGTCTGGTGCCAGTGCAGACACGGCTGCTTCCAGGGTGTCAATTTGTTGTTCTGCATCGTCTTTGGCGGCAAGGCGTGATGCGTCTATCAGTGTCCAGAATGTCGTGTTTTCCATAGGTAATCTGTTTGCATGATGGGTGATTTAATAGGGATGTCAGCATGCAGTGCGATAAACACCAGCATCGATTCCCACTTGAGGGGCATTATCGCGCAATCATCTAGATGGCACCATGTGTACGTGGTTCACGGCACGGATATTTTTCCGATGATTAGAAAATCCTATGCGGCGCATTGCACGGCACCTCCCGTTACGGCTACGTTACGGTTTCAAGTTGCAAGTGCTTGCCAAAGTCATTCAAAGACCAACTTGATATTTCCGCTGCCTTGATAAAGTCAGCAAGATTTTTGGCATGCGGGCGATTTATCAAAACCGGAAATGGCACATTAAAAAAAGCACGACCACACACTTGCATGCTGTCTTTGTTTTTACCCGCAAACGCTGCTCAAGCCACCGCACCGAGTACATCACCCACCCGCCAATTTAGAGGCGAAATTCTAATTCTGCGTCTGTTTAGTTGATGTGATTCACGCAAAAAGCAATCCGTTAAAAAGCTGTATCACAACATCCATTTTTGCCTGCTTTTTTTACATAAACGACGCCAAAAAATGCGCAAACCAGCACAGGAAATGGGGATGCATATGCGCTTTTTGCGACGGTTCTGTTGCAATTTCACAACCACTTTCTACTGCTCACACATTCCTTTTCAGTAATGAAAGTATATCTTTTCCTCTATGAAAATAAGTTTTCATAAATTTCAAGGTAAATGATTAAAAAAATTTGTCTATACATAAACACTTATTGCTTTTGACATATTGTTAAAGAATGTCAATAATTTGGCTCTGTTACAAAATGGCAAACTGGTATTGAATACTTCCAGTGCCTATAAAAAATTCGGCAGTGAATATCGTCTTGCGCGGCTTTTGCCAAGCGCAAGTGGTCTTACTATTGCCTGAAAGAATTGTTGTGCGGGGAAAATGATCAATTACCTGCATGGCAATATGGGACCAAGGGCGGGCCTCGCGCAGCTTGCCTGGATGTCTCTGGATGTAGGGTAAAAGCGGTGCGGATACACCGCTTTTGTCTGTGCATCCACCCCTGTTTTGGGAAGAACTGGGGTGAGTACCTGGAAAGACCGACGCCGCCAACAAGCATCGGTCACATACTTCGTATCAAAAAAACAAGGAGAGAAGTAATGCGTATCAGCAGTAATCTACAACTACTCACTGGTGTTTCCATGGCTGTTGCCATGCTGTTCAACACGGCACAGGCTTCTGCAGAGCAATGGGCGCCAACAGCGACCAAAGCAACCAGGATACCAACAACGGTGTCATCCAAGTCAGTGGCAACACTGATGCAGGCAGGCACACCAACTCAAATATCGGTTGCACTCAAGCTGCGTAACAAGGCTGACCTCGATGCCATTACCACTGGCATCCTGAACGGCAAAAACGTGAAGACGATTTCGAATGCCGAATTCATGAGCCGCTTTGCACCGACCACAGCCCAGGTGCAATCCGTCGTGAATTACCTGAAGGCCAGCGGTTTCGTCAACGTCACGGTGTCTGACAACCGCTTGCTGGTAACTGCAGATGGTGCGGCAGCAACGGTAAAAACGGCGTTCAACACTGACCTGCAAACCTTTAGCATCGATGGCCGTACTGTGCATGCCAACACGACAGATGCACAGATCCCGCAATCGCTGTCTGACATCGTGCTGGCTGTGCATGGTCTGCAAAACGTGCACACCTACCGCACTCACCTGGTCAGGCCCAATGCCAATACACTGGCAAGCACCGGGCATAACCCTACCGAGTTTTCGGCGATCTATAACGCCAATGGTTTACCCAGCGCTGTGAATGCCACCATCGGCATTATCACGCAAGGCAGCATGACACAAACCATCAAGGACTTGAACACGTTCACAAGCAAAGCAGGTTACCCGACTGCGAATGTGGAAACCGTGACGATAGGTTCACCCAGCACTGACACTTCCGGTATCGGTGAATGGAATATGGATACGCAAGATGCGCTGGCAACTGCAGGCGGCACGATCAAAAAGATGGTGCTCTACACAGCCAACACACTGAACCTGACTGACATCACGGCAGCCTATAACCGCGCGGTCAGTGACAACGTGGCCAAGGTCATCAACGTGTCTTTGGGTATGTGTGAAAACGATGCGCAAAATGGTGGTATCACGGCCAGTAATGACCAGATATTCCAGACAGCGGTGGCACAGGGCCAGACTTTTGCAGTCTCGTCCGGCGACTCTGGTGCGTATGAATGCGGTGGCCCAGGTACTTCGCAAAGCTATCCATCGGCTTCACCTTATGTGATCTCGGTTGGTGGTACCTTGCTCAATACTTCTGGCACAACCTGGGTATCTGAATCGGTATGGTCTTGCACCACGGCGGCAAATTGCCAGGCATCTGCAAGCGGTGGCGCTGGTGGCGGGCCATCCCTGACAGAAGCAGCACCTAGCTGGCAAATCAGTTCCGGCGTTCTGGGTTCTGCAACCAAACGCGGCACGCCAGACATCTCGTTCAATGCTGACCCTGCCAGTGGTGCTTTGGTGATTGTCAATGGTTCCAACCAGCAGATCGGTGGTACCAGCCTGGCGGCACCTATCTTCACCGGCTTTTGGGCTCGTGTACAGTCGATGAACAATAACAGCCTGCCCTTCCCCGCTGCTGCGATCTATCAAAAAGCAGCCAGCACACCGGGCATGTTCCACGACGTGACAACTGGCAGCAATGGTGGTTATACCGCCAAGGCAGGCTGGGATTATGCCAGTGGTTTTGGTAGCCTGAACATGGCTAACTTTGCCGCCGCCATGGGTTCTACACCGCCACCACCAAATGTACTGGTCAAGGATGTACCGATCACAGGCATCAACGTGGCAACCGGTGCCAACCTGGTCTACACCTTTGCAGTGCCAGCCGGTGCGACCAACCTGAGCTTCAAAACCACAGGTGGCACAGGCGACGCTGATCTGTATGTACAAGTGGGTTCTGCTCCAACCACCACGACCTACCTGCAAAAATCTGATGGTTCTACCAGTACTGAAACCGTGACTATCGCATCACCAACAGCAGGCACTTACTATGTCCTGTTGAACGGTTATACGACATCCAACGGTGTCAACCTGGTGGCAACTTACCAGACCGGCACACCAGGTAATGTATTGAACAATGGCGTACCAGTCACAGGCATCAGCCTGGCCTCTGGCGCATCATCGGTCTATACCTTCGTGGTACCTGCGGGCCGCCCAACAGTGACATTCAAAACCAGCGGTGGCTCTGGCGACGCTGACCTGTATGTCAAACTGGGCTCTGCACCAACGACCTCGTCTTACCTGCAAAAATCTGATGGTGCCAGCAACAACGAAAGCATCACCATCAATTCACCAGCAGGCGGCACTTACTATGTTCTGGTCAAGGCCTATAGCGCAATCAGCGGCCTGAGCCTGGTAGCAACAGACTAAGAAAGCTCTGATGTTGATTTAAAAGAGTAACGGCATTAAGGCCCCGGGTTAAAAACCGGGGCCTTATTTTTTGATGCTTGGGTGTTTATGGTATTTGAAGACCTCTCACCACAGAGGCACAGAGACACAGAGCAGGCACAGAGAAAACTTTCATTCGCGTCCTGCATCGCAGAAAATGGATGGTCGTGGCCGTGACGTGAGATGGATTGTAATGCTTCGTTTACGGCAAGGACATATTCACACTGCGTGCAACCATTCCATGCGGCGCATTGAAATGCGCCCTATGTCACTACATTACGGTCATGTCCTCATTCGCTTGTGAGTGCGATGCAGATTTGCAGGCCACGACCACAGAATGCTAAAGTGCTGTCTTTATATGCCTGCCTTGAGCGCAGTGCAATTTTGTCCGACATCATGAAATCACCTAACTTCTTAGCCGTAAATTTCTTTCTGCTGGCCGCCATGGTGCAAGCAGATGCCAGCGCCAGACGGGCAGAACAGCCGCCGCGCTGGGTCACGGCGGATGAAGTGCGGGTGCGGCAAGGCCCTGACATGACGCAAAAAGTAGTAGGCGTATTACACCGTGGCGTAGCCCTGATACTGAAGGACACGACCGAACAGGCTGGTTACTGCTTGATTGAAGGTGAAGGCCAGTATGGCTATGTAGCCTGTAAATACCTGAGCGCCGACCGCATAGCCAGGCCCATGGCAGGTGAGGCAGGCGTAGACGCGGCGCAACGCTGGGTCAGTGGCACGGCGCTGACACTGCGTCAGGCTGGGCAGGCCGATGCGCCAGTGATAAAAAGCCTGTCCCTCAACAGCATCGTCAAACTGCTTAATGAGGGCACAGGCAATACCTATTGCGAAGTACAAATCACTGACGGCACACGTGGCTACACAGCTTGCCGCTACCTGGCCAAGACGCCAGTGGTGGTGGCGCACATCCAGGGTGTCACCTACGGGGATGGTTCTCGCCCTGCAAACTATGATCCGGTGAAGGCATTCTGGCTGGACCCAGGCTGGCAGGCACTGGAGAACTATGCCAACTATCTCAAGGAACGCCACCCTGAAATAACTGCAGCAGGACCGTGGCCTCGCGATGAAGCCCTGGAAAAAATGAAAGCACATCTGGCACTGGGCCTGAAGGGCAAGAAGCCTGAGCCCTATGCCGACTGGCAAGAGATCAAGCGCAAGGCCGCGCAAAACCTGGAATTCAAACGGGAAAGCACTCGCCTGGCCGCAGAGGGGAAAAAAATCCCGGCTGATATATGGGAACGCGAAAACCGCATGGAGAATCTCGCCAATGAGCTCAGCACGACGACAGGCTTGTGGGATATAGACAGATCAGCAGGTGAAAATGATATGGGATATATCTTCCGCCTGCTGCGCAAGCTTGAATTTCCTGCCGTGCGCCCCTCCTTCTTTCGTAGCGAGGCCGACCTGGCCCCGCCGAATGTGACGCCTGAACAAGCAGGCGGCCGGTTTGACATCATCTACCGCCAGTTGACCACGCCGCGCCGTGCACCCAAACAAAACGAAGAAATAAACTATGCAGGTCTATACGATATGCGCAGTCGCGTCCAAGTGCTGACGCGACCAGTGCAACGGGTACAATTATTCCGCGATGGCCGCCTGATCAGCAACCCCAGCTATATGCGCGTCAGTGAAACCCTGTGGCGTGACGTCGATGCGACAGGGTGTGAAAACTTCATTCCTGGTTTCCCTTATGGCGATTCCGACAAATCGATATGGAATTATTTCGATGATGGCGGTTCATCAGACGCTTATATAATCAGTAGTCAAAAGGCCAGTTCAAAATTCAATCCACCAGGTAGTGTATATGCCTTTTATACTACGTCAACATTGCCAGCCGCCACGGCAAAAATCACGACAAGCTCTGTGAAACTGGACCGGCAGCAAACCGGCTTTATCGCGGGCACTTATCTGAACTATGATCTGGATGGCGACGGCATCGCCGACATCGCCATCTGGGAAGGCCAGGGCAAAGGCCCCGGCCACCTCGGTGGCTCAACGAAGACAGACGACCGCTGGATTCGCCTGGCGCTAGTCAATATCAACGGTGCATGGAAGCTGCTGGGTAGCGACAGGTTCATCTATGGTTGCGGGTGTTAAGCGGGTAATCCAGCCAGACCTGACGGTCAGCAGCCAGTAGCGCAATCAGTGATAGAGGCGCGGCCTGCATCAAGCTTATGTCTCGATCCGTCTGTGATTAATAGGCAGGTGCGGGCGAATACGAGATGGCCATCCTGCCTGCACAGGCAGACTCTCATTAACTCATCGTGATAAACACAAGTGGATGAATATGGAATATGTTTTAAAACCAGATGATTTTGTACATATACCGTTTTTGCGTGAATTGATCATGGAATCGGCTGAAAATTCTCCAGACCTGCTTGATCTGCGGTATCAGCTCATTGGGGATATTCTTTTAGAAAACCTCAAAAACATAAACATTGATGAAGACATTCTCAATTTGATGCGCTTTTCTGTAGGTTTGACTTCAGAGGTATCACCTCTCTTATTGTCCAGAGGAAGTCTCGGCGCTGCACACTGGAGCTGGCGGCCTGTTTGTCTCAAGGTGTCAGGAATAAATAGTGCCCGCAGTGACGTCAGGCCCATCGAAAAGCAGGTTGCGGCAATGGTGAATGGCCTGACCATGCAGTTGCAGCGCGATCCGGAATATGAACCTGGCGCCAGAGCATTATTTCAGTACGTCAGAGAAAATTCTCTTTGGAGCAGATCGGATGAACCGGATATTGAGTTCTAGTTCTGTCCTTGCATGTACATTAAAATGGCGCGCGCTACTCTGTCACGCCCAACAAAGGAGATGAATGAGCAACACAAATCTTGCCATAGAAACGAAATACGAACACGGTGGCGGCTATGGCATCAACGAAGGTGAATTGCTGTACGCGCTGAGGAAAAAGAGCAAGTTAACGATGCTCAAGATCGTCATCCACGATGTCTCGCTGTGGTCAGTGCTGGTTGGCCTGTTTTTATGGGGGCCGCTGCTATGGAGCCTGATGCTGTATCCGGCCTTCGTGCTTCTGGCTCTGGTGCTGCGCATTTTCATCGACATCCCAAATTCATCTGTCAATATGTACGCTGTCGGGCTGGCCTATGCCACTGGCGTCTGGCTGTCACTGCGCAAGCAAACTCCGGTACGTGATTACATGACCAGGAAGCAGCATGCCGCCACCAAAACCCTGCATCTCGATTGCAGCCAGAAACTGCTGGTGGCAGAAGAAGTCTATCGTTTTGCATCAGAAAAAAACCGCGTAGTGAGCGTGCCGTTTGAGCATATGTACGCCTCTGCAACCTGGCAGCAGGCGGATAAAGAACTGGCGGATGACGACACTTATCTGGACTCCGTCAGCATCTTTCTCAGGCTCAGACGCAACAATAACAGCAGTCTGGATATGGAGTGGGTCAGGAAAAAAATCGGTGACCCGGTTTTTTATCATCAGTACGATAGTAGCAATGCCACGCAAAATGCGCAGGCAAAAGCGAAGTTTGATGAAGTCATGGCTTTGTTTGCGGATTGTGGGATAGGGCAGAAATGAGATTGCTATTTTTTTTGGATGGGCTTGCCAAACGATAGACCACACAAGAAACACAAAGAAAAACTGCTGCCATCAAATGCCCCGCAGTTTGTAGGGTGCGCCATGCGCACCGTCACGGCAATGCAAATAAACACGATGGTGCTCACGGCGCACCCTACCAATCCACAACATTCATCGTGCACGGCACCGGCATCTTACCGCAGCATGCGGGCATCTCATGCGGCGCATTGCATTGCGCCCTACGTCACGATCACATCATGAATAGCTTGTTATTGGGAGACAAATGCGGGCAATAGCTCTGCTGATTTTAAGAACAAGAATCATGATCTATGATGTTCTCAATTTTCTTTGCCAAATCATCCGGGGAATACTGATTCTTTTGTTTGTGTCGCCATCCCATTCAACAAACAAGCCATGAGATTGCAATGTTTTTTTGATGATTTCAGCGACCTCCAACTTCCCCTCTTCGGTGTCACGCATGTCGCCAAAGCCAAGAAATATGCCCTGCCCCGCAACCGCCCTCTCAACATCTTGTCCATGATAAAAACAATATCCACGGCAGGTTCCCGGTGGCATTTTTGAGTGAACTTCACTGACGTCTTCATGGCCATCACTCGTCGTGTATCCAGCGTTGTGGATGGCGATGATCCATTTGGAGTTCAACTCATCGAAGGCGGCATCAAGCCTGTCGCAATCCGTTGTATCGGGCCATTTCCTCTCTTGCTTTCTTTTCTCAGAAAATTCCCGGTTAATCAATGCCCGCATATCCATTTCATCGACATCATCTTCCAGGATATCGTCAAGCATGTCGTTGACGCGGCTGGCATCATAAAACCCCGACCAAACCCACGCATGGATAGCCTTTGCAATATAGCGCTCATTGTCGTTCTGGTTCACATTGTCGATTTCTGACATTTCCGGTAAGAGTTCATCCTCTGTTTGTATCTCGGCTGAAGGCTCGGGTGTGGGCATATTCAGTCTAAAGATTTCACCGTTGAGACTATATTGACCAAGCGTAAAGAGCCGGGTGAGAATCAGATCGACTACATTGGCAAGCTCGGCAGGCGCTACTGAAACAAACGACCACGTAGCATATTTCATTGGTTCCCAGGAAATCAAATTTGCCTTCGGTAGCAATTGAATGATGTCATGCAGCTCTTGTTCTGGGGAATGACTCAGGGGGTAAGCAACGTTTAACTCTGTAGGAGTGACTTGCGCCCACACATCACTCGCTCCTGCAACCTCGAAAGATGCACACAGAACAGCGCTGCTCTTTGAAGTCACCTGGGCATGATTAAAGACCTCGCGGACGAGAGGAATAATTTCAGCGATTTGATCTGCACTCATGGATAGTTCACAGTTGAAAATGGCAGGTAAGGATAGTATGTGGCTTAGCAAGTTAAATTATAACTTGAGTCCTGGCCATACATCGCGACAGGTATGCAAGCATCTCATGCGGCGCATTGCATTGCGCCCTACGTCACGGCTATAGCACAGAGAAATCCGCTGGCCTCAAATGACCTGCAGCTTGTAGGGTGCGCCATGCGCACCGTTACGGCAATGCAAATAAACACGATGGTGCGCACGGCGCACCCTACCAATGCTCAGGCACAGTATCCATCGCAGATTGACACAGCTCAGCTTTAACATTCACACATTGCCAGCCTGGGGGATATTTTCTGCTCATCGTATTCTCTGCCAATCGCCCTGCACGCTTGTTGCTGTTGACAACGGAGCGGTGAAAAAGAGATAAACTATGCCGTTGAAGGGCGCACATTACACCTTCTCGCATATCTATCTGGAGATCCAATGATCACACCAACTGAGCTGTTTACGTTCATGGCAGTCGTTCTCGGCATGTTTCTCGTTCCTGGACCAGCCGTCCTTCTCGTCATTACCCGAACCGCACAAAGCGGCCGGCGCACAGGCATTGCAACAGGACTGGGTATCGCTACAGGAGACCTGATTCACACCCTTGCAGCTGCCATCGGGCTGTCAGCGTTGCTGGCGACATCTGCGCTCGCGTTCACGGTCGTCAAGCTGGCCGGGGCTGCTTATCTGCTGTACCTCGGCGTTCGCGCCATCATGGCAAAACCCGCTCCTGAAGAAGCATCTGCAACTCAGCGCCTGGTGCCGTCAATGCAGCTAGTGTCACCGCTACGTGCATACTGGCAAGCGGTGCCGGCAGAGTTGCTAAACCCAAAGACTGCGCTGTTCTTTCTCGCGTTTTTGCCGCAGTTTGTTCATGCGGATCGCTCAGCACCTTTCGCGCAGTTTGTCATTCTTGGTCTTGTGTTTGCAGCGATGAGTGCGGTGTATTCGACGCTGCTGGTTTTCGCGGTCGGGCCGCTTGGCCAGGTTTTGAAGCGCTTGACGTGGCTCGTCAAGTGGCAGGGAAAAATCATCGGCTCAATCTTTATCTGCCTGGGACTAAAAGTAGCAATGCAAAAGCAATAAGCACATGGGGCAATAGACGCCATCTGTAAGCTCAGAAAGTAGGGTGCGTTTCAACGCACCATCTCGTCAATCATCAGTAGCGCGAAGAATGATGGTGCGTCAAGACGCACCCTACTGGCTGCATGGTACGTTGCAACGTGCCACTCCTTACGTTCAGAGACAGGGCGCATTACAATGCGCCCTACGTCACGCCCATATCGTGATCTGCCTATGATCCCGCACCGGGGAAACAAGATACTTGCACGCCATAATCCCCGCTTTAGCTCCTAAAACCCCGGCAAAGTCACAATAAAATGCTGCCACCGCCGTTATTCTATGATTAATCCCCAAAATTGATTACACTCATATTATTTTCGCCTTATTTTCCTGATATCTACCTGAGCCTGCACCATAACGTGAAGCCCGCCATCAAGCCTGCCCATCAATTTATTGTCTGCCATGAATGCGACCTGGTCTGTGCGGATGTGCCGGTCGCCACGGGTGAGGCGGCGAGTTGTCCGCGTTGCCGGGCTATCTTGTACCGCAATGGCAGTGCCAGTATTGACGTGGCGCTGGCGCTGGCGGTGACCTCAGTGATCCTGTTATTACTGCTCAACAGCTTCCCGCTGCTGTCGCTGAAGGTACAGCAGGTCACGCGGGACACCACGCTTTTTCATGCGGCGCTGGCGATGTGGGATGATGGCATGCACATCCTCTCGCTGCTGGTGATTATCACCACCATGCTGGCACCGGCCCTGCAAATCTCGGTGGCGGTCTATCTTTTGTATGTGATCCGTTTTGGTGATGCCGGGCTGGCGCTGGGTGCGCCACTGCGTGCGCTGCAGACCCTGCGACCCTGGAGCATGGTCGAGATTTTCATGCTGGGCTTGCTGGTGTCGCTGGTCAAGCTGCAGCATATGGCCGACATCGTCATTGGCCCGGCCCTGTGGTCTTGCGCTTCGCTGATCTTTTTTACGGCAGCGCTGACCTCGGTGCTAACGCCGCGCAATATCTGGCTATGGGCACATGCCGCTAAAGCCAGCAAGGCAGCCACCGGGGTGAGCCATGTCTGAGCAAGAATACCGCCACATCCCCGCTACCGGGCTGGCAGGCCAGACCGGTGCCTCTGCCGGGCTGATCACCTGCGACATTTGCGAAGCCCTGTGCTGCACCCATGACGAGGCCGCTACCCACTGCCCCATCTGCGGTGCCGCCCTGCATTTGCGCCATAAAGACAGCCTGACCAAATCCCTGGCTTACCTGGTTGCGGCGACGATACTGTACATCCCCGCCAACCTCTTGCCGGTCATGCAAACCAATACCATCTTTGGTACGCAGGACGACACCATCATGAGCGGCGTGCTGGTGCTGATGTATACAGGTTCGTGGCCGCTGGCGCTGCTGGTATTCTTTGCCAGCATCGTCGTGCCTTTGTTGAAGCTGTTTTCGATCAGCCTGCTGCTTTACACCTGTTCAAAAAAATCGACCTGGAACCCGCTGCAGCGCACCCAGTTATTCCGCATGATAGAGGCGGTGGGCCGCTGGTCCATGCTGGATGTGTATGTCGTCACGGTGCTGGTGGCGCTGGTGCAGTTTAAATCCCTGGCAGCGATACACCCTGGCGGCGGTGCGCTGGCCTTTGGTGCGGTGGTGGTGTTGACGATGCTGTCGGCACAAAGCTTTGATTCACGTTTAATCTGGGTAACAAAGACGCATGAGTGATCCAACTTCAGAACATCCTGGCCCCGAGGCAGGCAAACCCGCCAATGCTGCCAGCAGTGATGCCGCTGCTGGCACAAGCAATGCAGCAGCCAGCACTGTAGAAACCGTCGATGCAGTCGATGCCATCGTCCCCGTCGTCAAGGTCAGGCCACGGCGACGTTTGCCCTCGTTTGTGTGGGCCGTACCTGTCATTGCTGCTCTCATCGGTATCTGGCTGGTGGTGCAAAGCGTGACCAGCCAGGGGCCGGTCATTACCATCACCTTTAAATCTGCCGAAGGGCTGGAAGCGGGCAAAACCAAATTGCGCTACAAGGATGTGGATGTTGGCCACGTCAAGGCAATTGCCCTCTCGCCTGACCGCAAGCGCGTGCTGATCACGGCGCAGCTGATCAAGAGCGCATCAGACATCCTCGCCACCGATACCCGCTTCTTCATCGTCAAGCCGCGCATCTCTGGCGGCTCGGTGTCTGGCCTCTCTACGCTGCTGTCCGGCAATTACATCAGCGTCGATGTCGGCACATCATCAGAGACCACCAATGAATTCACCGGGCTTGAAGAACCACCACTGGTCAACCGCGATTCACCCGGTCGTGAATTTGTCTTGCATGGTGCGCAGACCGGCTCGGTCAATTATGGCTCGCCTATCTTCTTCCGCCACATCAATGCCGGGCACGTCACCAAATTCCAGCTTGACCGTGACGGCAAGGGCGTGACCATACGCGTTTTCATTGATGCACCGTATGATCAATACGTGACCGAGGACACCCGCTTCTGGCATGCCAGCGGCGTTGATATGCAGCTCGATGCCAATGGTCTGCGCGTGACGACAGAATCACTGACATCACTGATAGAAGGCGGCCTCGCCTTCCAGGAACATGATGATGCCCTGCCCGGTGGCAAACCCGCGTTTGAAGGCAGCGTCTTCCCCTTGTTTGAAGACCGCGAACATGCCATGCGCGCACCGGATACCAAGGTGCGCAGCTTCCTCATGTATTTCCCTGAAAGCCTGCGTGGTTTGTCCAAAGGTGCCCCTGTCGATTTGCGCGGCATTGTCATCGGCGAAGTCAAATCCCTGGGCGTGGAATTTGCCGAGAATGGCCGCCTGCCGCGCTTCCCGGTTGAAATCAGCCTCTACCCAGACCGCCTCAAGGCCAGGGTCAGGACAGGCACGCGCCTGCCTGATGACGATACCGAAGCCAAAGAAAGATCACTGCTCGACCACCTCATCACCCGCGGCTTGCGCGGCCAGCTACGCAGTGGCAACCTGCTGACCGGCCAGCTGTATATCGCCCTCGATTTCTTCCCCGATGCACCGCAGGCAAAAATGGACTGGCGCACCGACTACCCCGTGCTGCCCACCGTCGGTGGTGGCCTGGCCGAAATCCAGGAAACCGTAGGCCGCATCGCCAAGAAAATCGACAAGCTGCCTTTCGATAAAATCTCTGGCGAACTCGTGCAGGCGCTCACCAAACTCAACACCACTCTCGCCAGCACAGAAAAACTCGTGCACCGCCTTGATGTAGAAGTCACGCCCGAGCTGACCTCTACCCTCAAAGAAGCACGCAGCACCCTGAACAGCGCCAACGCCCTGCTGGCAGAAGACGCACCGCTGCAACAAGACATGCGCGAATCACTGAAGCAAGTCGCCAAGTCCGCCCGCGCCGTCGCCAACCTGGCCGACATGCTGGAACGCCATCCAGACGCCCTGGTGTTTGGCAAACAAAAGGTAAAACCATGATGCGAAGCACACACGTCCTGACGATTTCCCTGGCCAGCCTGGCGACCTTGTTACTGGTCGCCTGCGCCACGCCACCTGTAGAACACCTGTACCGCCTCGACTACCCGCTCGCCAGCAGCAGCCAGGCCGAGGCACAGTATGAACTCGTCATCGCCACCATTAAACTGCCAGAGGCAGTCAATCGCCAGCAACTCGTCATCCAAAAGTCTGCCACAGAATCCATCGTCAGTGACGAACAACGCTGGCTGGCCCCGCTCGACGAACAACTGACCAACGCCCTCACCGCCCACCTGCGCAAAAACCTGCCCGACGCCTGGCTCTCCTCCGACACCGGCATCAACGCAGGCATCGCCACCACACCAGGCAATAGCCTGCCCCGCTACCAGGTCAAGGTACAAGTCGATCAGTTAGTAATCAACAGCGGTGATCAGCTCACGCTCGAAGCCAGCTGGGTCGTGCTCGACAGCAGCCGCAAACTGCTAAAACGTGAACACCAGGTGTTTACCGTGCGGCTGAATGGCATCGCCTATGAGGCCGTGGCTCCCGCCATGTCAGAGGCAGCGCGGCAGTTGGCCGAGCAAGTTGGTGCGAGCGTGGCTGGCGTGCGCAAGTAAAGCAAACCTGTCACCGCGTACCTACACAAGCTGTAATATTCGAAGGACTCATCATGCATGAATGGATTAAATTGACAAGCCGCTGGGGCGTGGAAAAGCAGAACCCGGAGCTTACTGATCTTAAGAATGCGCTCAATGAATTATTTGCTCCGCACGATGACGAACATCCAGACGCGTGGCTGGAATGTGGTAGCGAGAACGGCCCTCTGTATGTAGCCTCGGTATTTTCAATTGGGTATGCAATATTCACCAAATATAGCGATGCAGATATGGGAGAGGAATTGCAAAAAACAAAAATGGACAACATCAATCTCGAATCCGGTTTGAGATTATGGAAAAATCTTATCGCTGAAAATTATGAAGTAATTTCTTGAACATTTCCCATCCAAAGACCGTAGGTATGATTAGCGCAGCGTAATCGTACGCATGAGATGTCTGAAATAGCTACAGGCCTCAAGCAAATCCCATGATCACCGCCCATCCTTCTTTGCATAAGTGTGATGTATACTTGATTCAACATCATAAAGCAGCCATGCTTTTGAAGCAGCTTAAAAAATTACGGCGGACCATGCGTACGATTACGCTGCGCTAATCGTACCTTGTATTATGACGCCTTCGGTAGTTATTCGTTAATATAGCTACCAACAAGTTCTTGGTAGGCATATCAAGATCGAGTGACTGGATGCCGGATCGTACCTTAGGTTTGAAACCTGCGACGTAGATTTCTGCACCAGTCACTCACCCCTCGTTTTAAATCGAACAGTATCTACGTATACTCAAAAAAAACGAAAGAAATAATCGATGTACGCATTCAAATTCACCGCCAAAGACAGTCGAGGCCGCGTCGTCACAGATCGGGTAGAGGCCAGCTCCATTGAGGATGCCTACGACAAGCTGGAGAAGCAGGCTTATCGTGATATACGGGTCATAGACAGCAAAGAAACCGCAATCAATCTTGACAATGCTGATTCAAGACTGCAACTGAGGTTGAGTGCAGACCATGCGCTGCAGTTGCAAAAGCAATCGAGCTTGCTGGTCAGGCTTGGCATGTTGTATGCCAACAATGCGGGCATCTGGGGCCCTTTATTGGTGTGGTGGGCGATCGCAACGGCGGTGAGTGGCAGCCACAGTGTCGCGGCGCTGATACCGGTGCTGTTGTTCATTGTCCATTTGATCTGGTTTCTGTGGGCGACGACTCCCCTGGTTTTATATAATCGCGCCCTCGAAGCTGGTCATTGGCGACGCTGGGCCGAGGTCGAGCGCACCATGCATTTTATTGCGCGCTGGAAGTCTTGGTTCAAGACGCCGTTTCCTGAGCATGAAATCATTATTCGCCTGGCTATTGCAGAGGCCGGGCAGGGTCGCCTGGAAGCAGCGCTGGCGCGGGCTGCGGTAGTCAAGAGTGACGATACTCTGGCCCCCGGTTTTTATGAAGGGCGACTCGCCTCTATCTATTTTGCGGCTGGCAAATTCCAGGAAGTGGCCATCACCCAGCAGGCTGCACGCAAAATCAACCCCAGTGCAGCCAATACCGTCGATCTCGCCACCACGCTGGTACGCAGGCTGGACAATACCAAAGGCGCGGCCTTGCTGATGGCAGAGATAGAAGATGCCAAACTGTCGGATTTGCAGCGCGTCATCGTGATGTATTGCCAGGGCTTGATACGGCTCAAGAATGATGAGGCCAAAGAAGCACTGGATTTATTCACGCAGTCTCTGGAACTGAGCAAAGACTTTGGCTCACCGAGCATGAAATATTTTGTGGTTGAAATCCAGGTCCACCTGGCCCTGGCCTTGTGCGCCTGCCAGCGTCACCAGGAAGCCGCCCCGCTTTTCTCAGCGGCACGCCCATTTATAGAAATATGGAAGGATACAGACTTGCTGCGGCTATGTGATCAGGCGCAAGCTGGTGGGAAAAGGAATAACTGATTGTGCAGCCCACATGCGTACGATTACGCTGCGCTAATCGTACCTACAGGAGCTACCATCCAGAATCAGTGAATGCGAACAGTGGACATTGCTATGAATAAAATTAGTCGTAATGCTGAGATCTTTCGAAAACTGCGAACGCAAAATAAGGAGGAATTTTTTGCTGATAAGGAGTTAGATATCTTCATCATTGGTGACTTTCATAGAACCTTGTTGCAGGAGGCTATTGCTTTCAAGAAAAATGACATTGCTGCCGAATTAATCGCACGTTCGATTGATGTTAACGCAACCGACAGCAAGGGTCAGACAGCACTACATTATGGAGCAGTTTACGGTGCCTACGAAGTCGTTCGCGATATCCTTTTGAGCGGTGGGAATCCGAATATTCCAGATAAATTTGGTAATGGCGCGGCATGGACAGCTGCGCTTTCGGCGAAAGGTGACTATAGTATTTTAAAGTTGCTTGTTGCTTATGCTGCTGAAATTGATTCCAAGAATAGGGCGGGAAAGTCAGTATTGGATTTTGCAAGGCAGTCTGACGATTTGGATATGTGGTTAGCGTGTGGAGAAAGCGAAAATGATTTCAAAAAAATTTAAATTATCGAAGGATCAAATTGCCCCGGTTGCAATGGGACGAGGCGGATGTCTAGCGACGGACCGCATTGTTGTGGATGGTTGTAGAGTTGGATATATGTACCGCGAGTTACCATCCAACACGGAAGACAGTGGCTGGAGGTTTTTTGCTGGGGATGAGAACGAATATTACATGGCGAATCTTGACCAGCATGGGATATTTGATGTTAATACATTGGTAAATTACGATCCAGAGATAGTGCCTTTTTTAGATGCAAGCTATGGAAGTCGTTTCGAGCGCGATTCCAATGGTTATTTTACTCTCCTTGATGACTGATCTGTAGCTCGCGTAGATACGATTACGCTGCGCTAATAGTATCTACTTACGCTTGAATATATGACTAAAAAATTTGGAGAAAAACTCTAAAAAATGCAAAGGAATCATGATTAATTCGAACGAGATATCGCCTGGCAAGCTCAAAACCTTACGTATCATCAACGCCCTGATTATCGCAGGAAAATATACAGCTATTTTTCTTCCGCTATTTTTTTTCTATCTTTTTGCAAGCATATTGATGGTTGATGGTGACGGTCATGGCAATGCGCTCGTGAGTTTAACAGGAGAGATTATAGAAATTACTGAAAAACTTTTAAACTTAAGTGGAAAAGGAGCCGCATTCCCAGCTTGCTTTTTTTGGTCACTGGTATTGTATGCAGTTCTGTTTTTTATGAACTTGTGCTTCACTAGCTTAGCGTCAATGAGTGAAGAAGATGCTGCAACAAAATTCAATCAAATGAAATTTCCTGCATTGCTATCCCTTTTATTCGTGTTTATTTCATTGACGATTTTAGTCCGATGGAAATAGCAAGCGTAGGGGGCCGTAGCTAGAATTAGCGCAGCGTAATCGTACGCATGCTGAGCCAGAAAATGACGATAGCCCTCAACAATATCCAGACATCATTTCCTGTCCATTTCAACGCAGGTGTGGCCTATACTTTATACTTGCCAGACAGCCATATAGCCTGTCGTATTGCAGGAGTGCTTTTCAAGAATAATATTGGTAATGAATGACATGCGTACGATTACGCTGCGCTAATCGTACCTACGTATACTCAAAAAAAACGAAAGAAATAATCGATGTACGCATTCAAATTCACCGCCAAAGACAGTCAAGGCCGCGTCGTCGCAGATCGGGTAGAGGCCAGCTCCATTGAGGATGCCTACGACAAGCTGGAGAAGCAGGCTTATCGTGATATACGGTTTATAGACAGCCAAAAAACTGCGGTCAATCTTGACAACGTCAACTCTAGACTGCGACTGAGAACAAGTGCCTACCATGAGCTACAGTTGCAAAAACAATCCAGTCTGGTTGTCACACTCGCCATGCTCTATGCGAATAATGCGGGCATCTGGGGCCCTTTATTGGCGTGGTGGGTGATCGCCGCTGCGATACTTGGCGGCCATAGTGTAGGGTCACTAATACCCGCGCTGTTGTTTGTCATCCACCTGCTCTGGTTTATCTGGGCGATTACTCCAACGGTT
Source organism: Undibacterium sp. Tian12W (assembly GCF_049339405.1). Taxonomy (NCBI): domain Bacteria; kingdom Pseudomonadati; phylum Pseudomonadota; class Betaproteobacteria; order Burkholderiales; family Oxalobacteraceae; genus Undibacterium; species Undibacterium sp. Tian12W. The sequence goes on along the minus strand of NZ_JBMPPK010000032.1, from coordinate 2,599 downwards.
TTATATCATCGTGCACTGGATGCCCGCACAATGTTACGCTGGGCGGAGGTCGAGCGTACGATGCATTTTATGGCGCGATGGAAGTCTTGGTTCAAGACACCGATCTCCAATCATGAAATCATTTTTCGCTTGGCATCGGCAGAAGCCGGTCAAGGCCGACTTGATGCGGCCCTGGCCCGTCTTGAGCCACTAAAAGGCGACCACACTCTGGAACCTGGTTTATATGAGCGAAAGCTCGCTTCGGTCTATTTTGTGACAGGTCAATTTCAGCAAGTGGCAATAGCTCAGCAAGCTGCCTACAAGCTCAAACCTAACTTGGCCAATACGGTTGATCTCGCCACGACGCTAGTGCGCAGGCTGGACAATACCGAAGGCGCGACCTTGCTGATGGCAGAGATTGAAGGCGCCAAACAGTCGGATTTGCAGCGCGTCTTCGTGCTGTATTGCCAGGGCTTGATCCGTCTCAAGAATAACGAAACCAAAGAAGCGCTGGATTTACTCACACTCTCACTGGAGCTGAGCAAAGACTTTGGTTCACCGACCATGAAGTCTATTGTGGTTGAAATCCAGGCCCATCTCGCCCTGGCCTTGTGCGCCTGCCAGCGCCACCAGGAAGCCACCCCGCTCTTCTCAGCGGCACGCCCATTTATAGAAATATGGAAAGATACAGACTTGCTGCGGCTATGTGATCAGGCGCAAGCTGGTGGGAAAATGAATAACTGATTGTGCAACTCACCATGCATACGATTACGCTACGCTAATCGCACCTACGTATACTCAAAAAAAACGAAAGAAATAATCGATGTACGCATTCAAATTCACCGCCAAAGACAGTCGAGGCCGCGTCGTCACAGATCGGGTAGAGGCCAGCTCCATTGAGGATGCCTACGACAAGCTGGAGAAGCAGGCTTATCGTGATATACGGGTCATAGACAGCAAAGAAACCGCAATCAATCTTGACAATGCTGATTCAAGACTGCAACTGAGGTTGAGTGCAGACCATGCGCTGCAGTTGCAAAAGCAATCGAGCTTGCTGGTCAGGCTTGGCATGTTGTATGCCAACAATGCGGGCATCTGGGGCCCTTTATTGGTGTGGTGGGCGATCGCAACGGCGGTGAGTGGCAGCCACAGTGTCGCGGCGCTGATACCGGTGCTGTTGTTCATTGTCCATTTGATCTGGTTTCTGTGGGCGACGACTCCCCTGGTTTTATATAATCGCGCCCTCGAAGCTGGTCATTGGCGACGCTGGGCCGAGGTCGAGCGCACCATGCATTTTATTGCGCGCTGGAAGTCTTGGTTCAAGACGCCGTTTCCTGAGCATGAAATCATTATTCGCCTGGCTATTGCAGAGGCCGGGCAGGGTCGCCTGGAAGCAGCGCTGGCGCGGGCTGCGGTAGTCAAGAGTGACGATACTCTGGCCCCCGGTTTTTATGAAGGGCGACTCGCCTCTATCTATTTTGCGGCTGGCAAATTCCAGGAAGTGGCCATCACCCAGCAGGCTGCACGCAAAATCAACCCCAGTGCAGCCAATACCGTCGATCTCGCCACCACGCTGGTACGCAGGCTGGACAATAACAAAGGCGCGGCCTTGCTGATGGCAGAGATAGAAGACGCCAAACTGTCGGATTTGCAGCGCGTCATCGTGCTGTATTGCCAGGGCTTGATACGGCTCAAAAATGATGAGGCCAAAGAAGCACTGGATTTATTCACGCAGTCCCTCGAACTGAGCAAAGACTTTGGTTCACCGAGCATGAAATATTTTGTGGTTGAAATCCAGGTACATCTGGCCCTGGCCTTGTGCGCCTGCCAGCGTCACCAGGAAGCCGCCCCGCTTTTCTCAGCGGCACGCCCATTTATAGAAATATGGAAGGATACAGACTTGCTGCAGTTATGTGATCAGGCACAAGCTGGTGGGAAAATGAATAGCTGATTGTGCAACCCACATGCGTACGATTACGCTGCGCTAATCGTGCCTACTTGCTGTGGTAACCTGCTTTTCAAATCAAATGATATCGCCATGACATTCACATATAAAGATATTACGCCTGAAAAGCGCACAGAATACAGAAAGCAGGTATGCGGACCCATATTTGTGTTTCAAACTTCCTATGCTGAAGATGAGGATAGAGACATCGTTTTTTTGAGTCTTGGCGGTCAGGGTAATCAGCCACCAGAAAGAGGAGAAGGGCCAAGTTATTACAACTTGATATGGCAGGGATGTGCAATAGCTTTTGAAGCCTACCATGCCATTAAACGTTCTGATGACGGGGGAAGTTTTTTTGAGTTCACCATTACAAAGGTGCAGGTACCAACAAAATCGACGAAAACTTTGAATGACATCAAAGATGCGATTATTGCAGGCGCCCAATGCTATTGGAGTGGCATTTGGGAAGAAACACTGTTGTTGAATGTCAGTTTTTCAGGTATTGAATTTTACTAAGCTAGCAAATTTATTCCATTTCCCTCAGCCCGCGTAGATACTGTTATTCCAGTCAAGCTAAATGCAAGCTAGCATCGAATGGCTTTCCGGACTTCAACACCCCCAAAGCGACATGTATCAACTTTCTCATCATAGCGCCAATAATGAGCTTGGCAGGTT
>NZ_JBMPPK010000031.1:0-63260 GCF_049339405.1 Undibacterium sp. Tian12W | reverse complement strand
CGATTCTGCTCCACAGTTGGTCATCTATCAGTTCTTTTGGCATCGCTCTCCACCCTGACAAAACAAGATAGAAAGTTAACACTACTCATGAAAAGTTAACAGCACTTTTTTTCAGTCGTTTTAATTTCGCAACAGCCTCTAAGTGACTTAAGCGACCAGGCATACAAAAATGTAAAGTAGAAAACATCACACCTTTCTGCAATTTTCCTGCGTCCACATCGCTGCTTGACGAGCCATTCGCCTACATACAAAGGCAGGCAGGCAGCGCAGTATTCCTTGATGAAAAATCCTGGCGAAACCACAAAAGCGTAAAAAAATGCAAATTAATCATATCAATATTGCAGCGATATAGACAATTGCATAATATAAATGTAAATTTAGTAAGCATAATGTATTTGCACTAGCATACATGTATATATGTCAATGCATGTCTATGCTGTGTCTATGCTGTGTCTATGCTAACAGCGACAGCCAAGCAGGACGGGCTTGACGGTAGGTGGATGGGATAGCAGGCTTGTAATTCATGGGCAATTGTAAAAGGCCGTTACAAATTTCGCGCCGCAACAAAGTTGCCTTGGAGTATTATTAATTATTGTGCGCAGGCGAAAGGTGTCTAATGAATGACAGCATTCCGCAAACCAGACCGGTCACTATCCTGGTCGTCGATGACGACGACGTCGATGTGCTGGGTATAGAGCGCGCATTGAAAAAACTCAAGATTGCCAACCCTATCGTGCGGGCCCATGACGGTGTTGAAGCGCTGGAAATCCTGCGCTCGTCTGAAGGCTTGCCACGCCCCTATCTGATCTTGCTGGACATTAATATGCCCCGCATGAACGGACAAGAATTTCTGGCAGAACTGCGGCAGGACAAGAACCTGTCATCTGCCGTCGTATTTGTACTGACCACTTCACAGGATGACCAGGACAAGGTCCTGGCTTATTCCAAACATGTGGCAGGTTATATCGTCAAACAGCATGTGGGTGATGGTTTCATGCGTGTGACTGAAATGCTCGACCATTACTGGCGGGTAGTTGAACTGCCCGTTGCCTGAGGTGTAATCATGATGCTGACCGCGCCACCGCAAACCTCTACCCTCGATATCCTCATCATCGATGATGACGAAATCGACAGGCGCAATGTCATCCGTGCACTGAAGCAGGTATCGGTCAGCGTCAAGATCGTTGAAGCCAACAATGCCCTCGATGGCCTGCTCAAAGCCAAGGAAACCCTGTTCGATGTCATCCTGCTCGATTACCGCCTGCCCGACCGTGACGGCATTGAGGTATTAAAAAGCCTGCGCCTGGATAAAACCCACCACGCTGCCATCATCATGCTGACACACCAGGAAGATGTGAGCCTGGCAGAGCAGGCCATAGAGGCCGGGGCACAAGACTTTTTACTGAAAGAAGAAGTCAATGCGCGCCGCCTGATGCGTGCGGTGCACCAGGCACGCCACCGCCACAAGCTGGAATCCGAGCTCAGCCGCAGCTATAACCAGTTGCGTGAGCTGGCCGAGCACGATGCCCTGACTGGTCTGGCCAACCGCTATGATTTTGAACGGGCCCTGTCCTTTGCCGTCAGCCGCGCCAAGCGCGAGAACCTGCATGGCAAGATGGCGGTGTTGCTGCTGGACCTGGACCGTTTCAAGAATGTGAATGACACCTATGGTCATGCTATAGGTGACCAGTTGCTCATCAAGGTGGCACGCCGCCTGGGTACCACCACACGCGGCAGTGATTTGCTGGCGCGCCTCGGTGGTGATGAATTCGTCGTGCTGGTGCAGGACATGGACAGGGTCGATCAGGCCATCCTGCTGGCGACCCGGGTAGTGGAAGCGTTCAAGAAACCCATCATCCTTGATGGCATGGAATGGCATGTGACGATGAGCATAGGCATCGCCGTGTTTGGCTCTTGCGCCAATGATGCAACTGAACTCATGAAATGCGCCGACATTGCGATGTACCGCGCCAAGCAAGAGGGCCGTAACCAGAGTCATTTTTATTCCGACCAGTTGCACCAGGCCGTGCGCCACCGCATGTACCTTGAGCGCGACCTGCGTCATGCCTTGCGCAATGAGCAGTTGCAGGTGTATTACCAGGCCAAGATCAATCCCTTTGATGGCAGCATAGGTGGCATGGAAGCACTGCTGCGTTGGCATCACCCAGTAGAAGGCGTGCTGACGCCGGGTATCTTTTTACCGATGGCAGAAGAGCTGGGCCTGATGTTCGATATCGACCAGTGGGTCATGCGCACGGCCTGCGCCCAGTTGCAGGAATGGCGCTCACTGCCCTTCCTGCATGCCCAGGACCTGACGATGGCGGTGAATGTCTCAGCCATACAATTGCAGGGTGATAATCTCATCTATACCGTCGATGAAGCCCTGCTGACCAGTGGTCTGGACCCGCGCTATCTGGAACTGGAGATTACCGAGAATGCGCTGATCCGTGACCCTGTCCATGTTGCGGCGATTTTGCACAAACTGGTCGGGCGTGGGGTCAAGCTTTCGCTGGATGATTTTGGTACCGGTTATTCATCCTTCGGACATTTGAAACTCTTCCCCATCCATGTCTTGAAGATAGACCAGAGTTTTGTCGCCGGAGTTGGCAAGGGTGAATCGCAAGAACGCCTGCTGGCCGCCATGATTGCCTTTGCCAAGACCATGGAATTATCCCTGGTGGCAGAGGGTATAGAGACTGAGCAACAAGCCATGTTCTGTGCTGAACGCGGTTGTGAACTTTTGCAGGGCTTTATGTATTCACGCCCTATCCCATCGAGTGAATTTGAAGATCGCTACCTGACCGGAAGTTTCCGCCATGAGCCAATTGGACCACAGTCAGAACAATGAGCAGGCCAGCACTCAACAATCCGGAAAGCAGCCAGATTATGTCAACGAGCAGCATGCCTTGCTGGCCGCGATCGTCAATTCATCTGACGATGCCATCATCAGCAGTGACCTCAGCGGCAATATAATAAGCTGGAACCACGCAGCAGAAATTTTGTTTGGCTATACCGCGACCGCAATTTACCAGCGCCCTTTTGCCAGCCTCTTCCCTGCCGGGCAATTGCCTGACCACCTGTCGCTGATTAAACTCATGCAGCAAGGCGCTTCGATAGGCCATTTTGAAACCATGCGACGCTGCCAGGATGGTACTGAGTTGCCAGTGGCGCTGACCATCTCTGCCATGCGTGATGAGGGCGACAATATCATAGGCCTGTCACTGATCGCGCGTGACTTTAGCGTCGGCTACCGTATCGCTGCCCGTTTGACGCAAAGCGAGCGCCATTTCCGCCAGGTGGTGGATGCGGCGCCGAATGCCATGGTCATGATAGACCGCCGCGGCCTCATAGAAATGGTCAATTCGCAGACCGAGGCCATCTTTGGCTACACCCGCATCGAGCTGCTGGGCAAACCCCTGGAAATCCTGATCCCTTCACGCTTTCAACGCCACCATCCCAGCCTGCGCACCGGTTACTTTGCCAACCCCATCAGCCGCGTCATGGGGCGCGGGCGCGAGCTGTATGGCCTGCGCAAGGACGGTACCGAGTTCCCGGTAGAAATAGGCCTGAACCCGATAGAAACTGCCGATGGCATCAAGGTTTTATCAGCCATCGTCGATATCACCGAGCGCAAGCGCCAGGAAGAACGTTTCCGTCTCGTAGTGGAAGCCGCACCGAATGCCATGGTCATGATAGACAGCCAGGGCAAAATAGAAATGGTCAATGCCCAGACCGAAACCATCTTTGGCTATGAGCGTGAAGAACTGTTGGGCCAACCTATGGAAGTGCTGATACCTGAACGCTTCCGCCATCACCACCCTGGTTTGCGCACACATTTTTTCTCTCAGCCCAGCAGCCGTAGCATGGGCACTGGCCGCGACCTGTTTGGCTTGCGCAAGGATGGTACAGAGTTCCCGGTAGAGATAGGTCTGAACCCGATAGAAACTGCCGAGGGCATCAAGGTTTTATCGGCGATTGTCGATATCAGCGAGCGCAAGCGTCTGGAAGAACGCTTCCGCCTCGTCGTGGAAGCCGCGCCGAACGCCATGGTCATGATAGACAGCCGCGGCATGATAGAAATGGTGAATGCGCAGACTGAACATCTGTTTGGCTACCCGCGCACAGAATTGCTGGGCCAGCCTATGGAGATGCTGATACCAGCCCGCTTCCGTAGCCAGCACCCGGATTTGCGCGCCCAGTATTTCACCAGCCCCAGCACGCGCGCCATGGGTAGTGGGCGCGACCTGTTTGGCCTGCGCAAAAACGGCAGCGAATTCCAGATAGAGATAGGCCTCAACCCTATACAGACTGCAGATGGTCTCAAAGTATTGTCAGCAATTGTTGATATCTCGGAGCGCAAGCGTTTTACCGATGAGCTGTCGCGGCGCAACCAGGAACTGAACAATTTTGCCTATGTCGCCTCGCATGATCTCAAGTCCCCTTTGCGCGGTGTCGATCAACTCGCCACCTGGCTCACTGAAGACCTGGCCGGCAAGATCGATGATGAAACCAATGAACACCTGCGCCTCATGCGCATGCGCATTAAACGCATGGAGAGGCTGCTAGATGACTTGCTGCTCTACTTCCGCGCCGGGCAACTCGGCGGCTCGGTAGAATACATAGACTTTGCCGACCTGGTGCGCGATGTATTTGATCTGTGCTGTCCGGACCAGTCTTTCAGGCTGGAGCTGCAAGGCGAATTCCCGCGCTGCCATACCCACAAGGTGCCGCTTGAACTGGTGTTCCGCAATCTCATCAGCAATGCGATCAAACATCACGATACCAAAAAAGGCTGCATCGTCATACAGTCCATCCTCAATCAACAATGGCTGGAATTTGCGGTCTGCGATGACGGTCCCGGTATCGCTGCTGAACATAGCGAACGTGTGTTCGCCATGTTCCAGACCCTGCGACCGCGTGATGAGGTAGAAGGCAGCGGCATGGGCTTGGCCATCATCAAAAAAACCATAGAGTCGCTGGGCGGCCATATCAAACTCAGCACCAACCAGCCACGTGGTGCCGCGTTCAACTTCACCTGGCCGCGCAACATGGCGGAGGCTTTATAAGATGATGTCGCATTCCCGCAAAACAGAAGCAGACACTGACCCGGCGGCCTTGCTAGCCGCCATCGTCAATTCATCGGACGATGCCATCATAGGTAGCGACCTGAACGGTCACATCATCAGTTGGAACCATGCCGCCAGTTTCTTGTTCGGGCATGCGCATGCGGCAATCCTGGGTCGCCCCTTTGCCGTCCTGTTCCCGGACGGGCAATTGCCCGACCATCAAACGCTGGGCCAACTGCTGCAAAAAAATAACGCCATAGGCCAGTTTGAAACCATGGGCAGGCGTGCTGATGGCAGCGAAATACCAGTGTCACTGACCATCTCGGCCATACGTGATGCCAGCGGCAATATGTTTGGCCTTTCTCTGAGCGCACGCGACTTCAGCAGCGGCTACAAAATGGCCGCCAGACTGACACAGAGTGAAAGGCATTTCCGCCAGGTAGTCCAGGCTACGCCAAATGCCATGATACTGGTCAACAGCCAGGGCCAGATAGAGCTGATCAATGAGCGCTGCGAACAGATGTTTGGCTACACGCGCGCTGAACTGATAGGCAATATGCTTGACATGCTGGTACCTGAACGCTTTCGCGGGCAACATCCGGAACGGCGTGCAGCTTATTTTGCCCATCCAGACCAACCTGTCATGGGCAAGGGCCGCGAACTATATGCCTTGCACAGGGATGGTACCGAGTTCCCGGTAGAAGTCAGCCTCAGCCCCATCGAGACAGCAGACGGCATGAAGGTATTGTCAGCCATTGTCGATATGTCAGAACGCCAGCGCTTCACCGACGAACTCTCGCGCCGCAACCAGGAACTCAAGGACTTTGCCTACGTCGCCTCGCATGACCTGAAAGCCCCGCTGCGCGGCGTTAACCAGCTCGCTACCTGGATCACCGAAGACCTGGCAGGCCAGATCAATGAAGAAACCCAGGAACACCTGCACCTCATGCGCGTACGCATCACCCGCATGGAAAAACTGCTCGACGACCTGCTGCTCTACTTCCGCGCCGACAATCTTGGCGGCGGCACAGAATGCATAGACTTTGCCGAGATGGCACGTGACGTCTTTGAACTATGCTGCAACAACCCCTCGTTTTCTCTCGAATTGCAAGGCACCTTCCCCAAAGACCATACCCACAAGGTGGCTCTCGAACTGGTCTTGCGCAACCTCATCAACAATGCCATCAAACATCATGACAAGGCCAGCGGCCACATCACCGTACGCGCCCTGCCAGCCCCTGATAACCAGGCCTACCTCTTCGAAGTCGCCGACGATGGCCCCGGCATTGCCACCGAACACCGCGAACGCGTCTTCGCCATGTTCCAGACCCTGCGCCCCCGCGATGAGGTAGAAGGCAGCGGCATGGGTCTAGCCGTCATCAAGAAAACCATAGAATCACTCGGCGGCAGCATTAGCCTGGCGGCCAACCAGCCGCGCGGGGCGGTGTTCAGGTTTAGCTGGCCGCGGGTGGCGGGGTAGTTGGTGTCTCACGTAGGAGTGGCTTTAGCCGCGAATAGCAAACGGAATTAGCAATTCAAGACCAAAAAACTCACCACAGAGAAACGGAGTCACAGAGAAATGCAAGAGGGCGTAACTCATCGCTGATTGTTGGTCGCAACTAACAGAGTCATAAAGGAGCAAAAAATCTCAAATACCCGACAAGCGCATTCACTATTTTTTACAGGCCCTAAAAACTGATCAATCACCCTGACGACTCAACCAGATGGAAGCGTTTGCATAGAGCTGGGTAAAAAGTGCGTAACGCTGTCCATCATTAAAACTTGCAGGGCTTTTCTTTTTAATCGACTCTATTTTCTCTTGTGCCGTATATTTAACTCCTTTAATAGTTTCCAATCGGCTCTCTGAAGTAATTTGACGAACAAGCGCAGCGCTTATCAGATGCGCTTTCAGCCTGCCTGACTTCTCCGGTTTACTCTCGTATGCATCAAGTGTAAGGAAGCGATTTTCCGAACAATCTTTTTCTTTTACGCCAAACAATTTCTTTAATTCTGCTTCATCCAGAAGAAGAAAGCCGTATCGATGGGCGGTTTCACCGACTGGGATTAAATAATCTTCAACAATCAGTAAATAGCCGTCATCCTTGAGTAATTTCGCGACATGAGAATCTTTTCCTAATTCACGAATCCAATCATCGGGATCAATCTCGTGAAGAACATTGCACATCACAACTAGATCAAAAGACCCAGCGTCAAGTTTCGCGCTAATTTTAGACAGTTCATTGAAATATCGATTTTGAACGTCTTCGCCTGAGTAAAAAGAAGTCAGTTCATTCATGCAACGTTCTTTATCATCGTCGTAGGAGTCAAAAGCATGGTAGTCAAGCCAGCCTCGAACATTGTCTCCAGGCATAGACAAAATTGTTGATAGCAATCGCCCCTGTCCAGCTCCGAAATCAAGCACTCTGATGGAATTATCTGTTCCGTTCTTTGAGCGTAATTTGTGAATAATTCTTGCAATCTGGTTAGTTTGGGGATCGGCAGTATCTGCCCCGACTGTCCCCGGTGGCAACAGACATTCAGACAAAAAACGGGCTGTAGCAAATTGTGCTGGCAAGAGAGTGAATTGCTGTAATCGATCTGCCCCGCTCTGACCACCCATGAGACCATTAAGAACACGCTCAGGTTGACGTCCGCTCCAAGATACCTGTCCGTCATTCACGTACCACAGGCAATTTGGATCATCGTGGACTAAATGAGCAATAAGCGGAACGCAATGCGTTGCAATCCAGATTTGTCCATCAGTACACAATTCTTTTAATCTGGTAACAAGCTCAATGATAGCTGTAGGATGAAGATGATTTTCAGGCTCATCAAGAATCAAAATGGCTTCTTTTAATCTTGTATTCTGCGCATGTAGGGCGACAGCCAACTGCAAAAGTAATTTTTGCCCGGAAGATAAGGTCCGATAGTAATCGTCCCTGCCGAATAGCGAAACCTTTCCACCGACGGTATAACGAGGATCGCTAGCCGTTCCTAATAAAAGCTTAATTGTATCTTTGAGTTCTTTAGCTGATGTTTGTATAGATTCAATCTTCTTAAAATCTAACTGCGCTAAGGCATCCGGATGCCTTGAATTGAAGTCAATTTGCAGTTTGTCTTTTAAGTATGACGAAGCTGATTCATGCAAATTACCCAATCCTGGACTCTTCGCACTTTCGGCGAAATCTCTCATTTGGCCGGAAGATATATATTCTGCATCAAGAAGAGTCGTTTGTAATGGAACAAAATTTATAAATCCGACTGGGCCATTGCTGTCTGAGTCATAGCAAATCATTTCTCTAAGGCGTAATTCATTTTTGATGCCCTTCAACTCAAAGCCAAAAGCATTTACTGAATTCAAATATCCGCCATACTCACTCTCTGACGCCCCATCTAACAACGTATGAAAATGATTGATTGCTGCATTATTTTCCGACTCTGCCACCTTGAGCTGAGCCAGCGAGCGACTGCCTAACCTGCTATCCAAAGAAGTTAACGCATTTAACAGGCGAGTTTTCCCTGAGCCATTAGGTCCTGCCAACACAACAACCTGTCCAAGCCTTGGCATTTTTATTTCGGCAGTAATACCGCAATCAATGCCTCTTTCTGAAAGTTCATTGGGAAGAAAATGTATTTGAGATATGCGCATGATTTGAGATCGTCCGTGATTTTCAGTTATATCTTACATGGCAAATTGTTGGATTTGTTAAGAAGGCACTCATATCTACAACATAACAAATTTGTCCATATGAATAAGACCGGAATTTAAAATGTCAATATACGGGGTAGGCTATAACGCATCCATTACCTCCATTAATGTCGCTCCAGCGCAGGCTGGAGCCCAGCGGCGTTCGTTGGTTGACGAAGGAATTTCTTAAATCTGGATGGACGTCACAAACCCAATATGGCACATCAACGTACCCGGCCCAAATACGATGGATTCCTGCCTGCGCAGGAATGACAATTGAAAGATATCAATATAAAAAGGCCACACGGTTTGTATGGCCCTGCATAGAAAATCCAGAATGAGCGTTTTGTCCCGCAACTACTCAAAAACGCCTATGCAAACCTTACTTCGGCGGGAAGTTATAAGTCACCGTGTAGTTCCCGCTCCCCGCATACGATTTGACCTGCACATAGTAGTAACCCGCCGTGCCTGCATAGCTGATGGATTCAGTCGATGTGCTGCCTTCGCTGCTGGCTACCTTGGTCCAGGCGCTGCCTGAGTATTTGTACAGGTAGAGGTCAAAGTCTGTGCCTGCTGGCCCGCTCAACTGTATGCTATAGGTGCCATTGCCAGACTGGATATAGCCGGGTGATGCGCTGGGTGCATTAGCCGTTGCGCCGCTGGCGAGGCTGCCGGTCTGGGTGACAGCACCACCTGGTGTTGGTGTGTATGAGGCAAACACCGTCCTGGCCAGGCCTTCATTGACTGCATGCCATGGATAGCCCAGCGTGCGCATGCGGGAGTTTTCTGTTGGCCTGTATTTCCCGGTCTTGCAATATTGCGCGCCCTGGAAGGTGCCGACTGTACCATTTGCATATTGCCCCAGGCCGGTTGGAACCGCAGTGGATGACGAGATCAGGCCACCCCATTTGACATTGCGTGTGCCATTCAGGGATACATCGCCTGAGCTGGGTTCAGCACTGAGGCTGCAAGTACCGTAATCATATTCATCAGCCAGGGCAAAGGCGGTGTGGCCTATCTCATGCAGGGCAATTTCCACAGACTGGGCATGCATGGAGAGCGTCGCGATCTCACCGCCAGAACCACCATAGCGAGTGGAGTTGGACACCACGACAATGACGTCACGCTGGTCAGGCGCAAGTACCGAACCGACGATGTCATATACCTTGGTTGAGTTCACACACAGCAGGCGGTCGATGTTATAGCAGTAGAAGCTGCCATCCATGGCGGTGTCGCGATACACGCCCTTGTCCGGCTCATCTGCGCCGGACTGGTTGCTGACGACATCAACGCGGTGCACATTGATGCTGGCACGATTCGCTGCAAACAGAGGATCGGCCATGAAGCCATCGATGACTTTTTGTGCGTCTGTACGCCATTTACTCATCTCGGCAGCAGTATAGCCATCGCCAACAAAGACCAGGTCCATGCGTGCATTGGACGGACCATTATTGATGATAGTCGTGACGGTTGCTGCCGGGGTGGCAGATGGTGGTGGCTGCATGCGTGTGGCCTGGCCGTTGCGTACTATCTTGTCAAGGGTAGCGCGGTTAAATACCACCGGCTGCGGCGGTGGCAGCGCCATGCGCGCATCGCCCGCGGCTTGCGGCTGGATTTCTATGCTGGCGACCTTGTCATCAAAAGGCAGGGACACCTCAAACACACCATCAGCCTGCCTGACTTGCTGCGACACATCAATGGCCCCGGTCTTGGGATCAAACGCCTCGACATGGCGCTGCTGCGCATTGCGCACCAGCACTTCATGGATGATAGTACCCTGAGCATTTCTGGCAATGACACGCCAGGGTTCGCCCTGCCCACTGTCAGGCATGCTGGGTGTCAGCGCAAACTCGCCAAGCTCGGCACGTACAGGCGTGAAACTGGTGCCCTGCCTGCCATCGCTGTAGGCGACCCGCAGCGAAATATTCGCCGCATGGGCTGCACTGAGTTGTAAGGCTGAAATTGCAACGGACATCAAAATAAGTTTGAGTGAATTCATACTGTCTCCGAATAAAATAAGGTGAATGTGTGAACTACCGATGCTGATGGTGCTAATGCCGGTGTTTAGGCTGATATTGATGCTGATATTGACGCTGATGTTGATACTGCTAAAGCTGATGACTAAGGAGGAACCTCCCCCGATGTGAGAGAACCGTTGACGAAAGATGCTATCGGGGCAGTCGCTGCGCTTGATGCTGGCAGCTGGAGTTCAGTATAGTAAAATAAATATATTAAACAAATATTAATGTAAGCAAATGTGAATGAGATCGCGGCATGCAAATGAAGGTCGCCGGGGTCGATATGGATACTGGCGGCCTGCCCTGCTTCTCTTATGTCACAATAGCTGGTCTATCCCAGTCCATGACCTGCATGCACCGCATCACACGCTCTGATCTCTATTTGTTTCTGATGCTGCTGTTGACCAGCCCTGTCACGGTGCCATGTGCACTGATCTGCCTCGTGCTGTTTGGCCTGTTCTGGCTGCTGAGCCTGCTCCAGATAAAATTGATAAGCGGTTTATTATTCATCTTGTTCATGGTGATTGGGTATCCATTTATTATCGTATTGCAGCTCAGCGGCTCTGCGGTAAATCACCTGCTGCGCGCACGTCCGCAAATTGACGATACCGGTTTTACTTTCCATCGCCGCTTTAAAAAAGTGACGGTCTTGTGGACTAGTATCAAGTTCATCCGCGAGGTCTGGACGCCGCCTGGGGGATCGGCATTTCAATTCCACTTCCATGATGGGCAGCATCTGCAAATATCCAGCACTGAAGACAGTCAACCAGTCATCGAAGAGACGAATAAGCTGGGCATACCATTTGAACTGGACAAGTTCTGTCAAGCCTTCCGTGATGACAGGCGTACTGCAGATAGACACGCCTCAGACGAAGCAGACGTGGACTAAACCTCATTCGCCATACTGTGACAAACTCATCTTTTTGCGAAAACCAATACCGCGATAGCATGGATCAACTCCCGATTATCTTCTTCCCTGGCATCAACGGCGATGCACGCATATTTGCAGAACAGCTAAAAGCCTTCTCCACCTTAAAGGTCGCGCAGTGGCTGCCGCCAGCCCGCTCAGAGAGCATGTCGGCGTATGCAAAGCGTATGGCAAGAGCAGTTGATCCGGGTGGCCCCTGCCTGGTCGGTGGCACCTCTTTTGGTGGCATTGTCGCACTTGAAGCCTCCCACCATCTGCAAGCGCAAGCCTGCCTGCTATTTGCGTCCAGCCGCGATGCCCATGGCCTGCCGACCAGCTTGCGCATGGCAAGGCAGTTGGGTAAACTGATCAGTGCTGACACCATCTGGAAATGGACAATGCGGTGGCAAGATGCCAGCATTGCCAGCCTGCCATCGGCCAGAAACAAACGCCAACGCCTGTCGCCAGCGCAGCAGCATTTTCGTGACTGGGCCCTGTCTGCCTTGCTGGGCTGGAAGCCTGCTCCCGCAGCCTGCACTATCATGCAACTGCACGGCAGCAGAGACAATGTCTTTGCCGCCAGACGCAGCAAGGCCGACAGCAGCATCGTCGGTGCCGGGCATGTGATGACGCGTACGCATAGCGAAGAGGTCAATCAGTTCATCATCAAAGCACTTGAATCCTGCCATTCGTCAGAGACAGGCATCACCAGCATCCAGCAAAGCAGGCATCACCATGACTGACCGCATCAGGTTTTCAGACATCATGCTTTTTTTGGTCTTGCTACTGAGCTGCCCCATATGGCTAAGTTGCCTACTCATGGTGTGGATACTGAGCATCGTTTTTTTGCCTTTGTTGATACTAAAGCTGCCACTGAATATTAAAATCTTCCTCACAAATATGATGACGTTAACTGGTTTGCCATTTTTGTTCGTCGCTACCCTCGGGAGTAAAGGCTTTTATCACCTGATACGAAAACGCCCGCAAGTCAGGCAAAACGGATTTACCTATCGCCAGGGATTTAACTCAAGAGAAATCACCTGGGCAGAAATCGCCTTCATCAAATGGACGAACTTTATACCTGATGGCGATGCCTATGAATTTACCCTGATTGACGGTAATGTATTCAGCTTCAACTCCTATGTAAAAATCCAGTATCTGCTTGAACAGTCGCAGAAAGCGGGAGTGGAGTTCAGGCGTTGGAACGAACCAGGTAAATCTACGGTCCGGAATACAGTATGGGATGAGATATGATGATTTCACTCCCTTGCTCCCGCCGTAGCAGGGAATTTTCTTCTGCACTTGCGTCTTTGTAGTACCCGCCATATGCTATTCATCCAAATCGATGATGCCTGCGGCAGTATCAAACAGCTTAGCCCGAATTTCACCCATAGCATCAGATAAAAAAAGCAAGCAATGACACTACCCCGCCCCGCTGATTTTGAAGGCATACTCAGCCTCTCCCGTACCGACAACGACGGCAGGCAGTCTGCCGTGCTTAACGGGTACAGACCTGCCCACCAGTTGCATGACAATCACTGCAGCACCGGCATCCATGAATATCTGGATAGTGACCAGGTGCAGCCGGGTGAAAGTGGCCGGGTGGCTGTGTGTTTATCCACGCCCGATATGTACCCGGCCTGTCTTTGGGAAGGCCGTGAAATCAATATTCTTGAAGGTAAAAAACAGGTAGGCACACTCAGGGTCACCAGCATATTCAATACTACTCTGCGCACTAGCCCTGGCGAATACCTGATCAGGTGGCAGGCCCCGCGCCTCACAGAAATTGGTGCGCGCCTGCTTAATCTCTTTCAAGGTGACGATTACCAGATCAATCAACAAGCCTTGCAAGGCCTGCACGCACTGCATGCATCTCCCCTGGTCTTGCGCATGGATACAACACTGTTCAAGACCGTCATGAACATGCCAGGCTTTGCCACAGCAGATTGCGTCGCCCGCATGCTGACCGGCTATCGACTGAATTACACGCGCAGCCTGGCCGCTTTCAAAGCTGCGTCGAGCGATGAAACTTTCCTCGGCCTGTTTAAGGGCGCTTCCAGAAAGAAAGCACAAGAAGAATATACGCAGGTCGTTACAGACCTGGGCAGCCTCATGTATGCCCTGCCAGGCTATGGTCATCTGGCGCAGGAAGAAGTACTGGCCCTGCTCGATACTGGTGATGGCTTTTTGACCTCCTTTGCCGGAACCATGATGGATGCGTTTCCCACACTAGACGACCGGCACATAGCACAGCTTCTCGACACGATGGAAGAGTACGGCGTACATGAATGGCCCTACCAACCCGGCATTGCACTGGCTGCCGCATTGACAAAAAACCCCAAAGGTTTTGACACAGTGATGAGCAGATTTGAGCATGGCAACGACAATCTGCAATGCGGCATATTCCGAAGTTTTGAATCCCTGGAGATGGCACTGCCTTTGCAGGCACAAGACATGATTGTGCGCCGGGCACTATCGTATGGCGGCAATCGCGATGACGAGGCATACAGTACTGCCGTCATTGCACTGGCATTATGCAAAGACCGGCAAGCAGAAGCGATAGCGATACTGGTCCCCTGCCTTGACAGTGAAGCCTGGTTCATCCGTGGTAATGCAGCCATGTCGCTGGGTTTGCTCGGCATAGAAGATGAAGCATTGATCAATCGCCTCGGTGACATGATCTTTGATACTGAAGGCAACGACTGGAGCGTGCAGTCAGCCACGCTGGGGGCTTTGACAGAACTTGGTGACAAGGCGCGCAGCCAGATCAGTAAATTGCTGAGACTGGCAAGTGACAACGAAGAGGATGAAGATTTCAATGGTTATCCTTGCCCCAATCAATTGCTGGCAGATTGTTTTGGTGCCATAGGCGAGAGTACATCTGCGGTGATCGAGGCACTACGCAAGATAGTCGCCAGACAAGGCCGTATCAGCGCCGGACCGGCCGTCATCGCCCTGGGCAAACTAGGCAAGGCAGCCGCACCTGCCATGGAGACAATCAAGGCGTTTATTTTCAGCGAAGACTATCATGTCGACGATGCAGAAAAAGCCCGCGCCGTCATCGATGCCTGCATCTCCATCAATGGTGTGGACGATGTTGATGTCAGCAACTGCATCAGACATGTGGCAAAGTCTGTGCATGCGGATGTGGCTGAGGTGGCGCATCAGTATTTGAGCAGGGAAACTAAAAAGTAAAACCGTCGTGCATCGGCATGATGATAGCAAGATGTGCAACTGAAACTGCTCCTGATGTTAGCAAAGCCCCGGTCGTAGGGCGCATTATAATGCGCCGTATGTGAGCGATGCACACGGCACAGATATCTTGCCACGGCATGCAGCATGCTCATGCGGCGCATTGCAATGCGCCCTACTTTACGGCGATATCGTCATTCGCTGAGATGCGCTTAGCAGAGCTTTATCTGAGCTTAATGTGGCTTGCACCAAGTTCAAACGCATGGCTTTGAATACGATGGATTCCTGCCTGCGCAGGAATGACGATAGAGAAGATGTCCAAACAAGCTGGGCCACTGTTTGCCCAGGCTCGTGACAGCCATTAGCACGGCCAAGCATATTCACACCAGCTAATCCAGTTTCAGATAAAGGTATTTCTGACCATTGTCCGGGCTCGCTTCATAACCCTGTGCTTGCACAATACGTCCTGCCAGTTTGAACACTTTCTTGCGCATGTCACTATCCTGCGGTAATTCGATCACCAGATGTCCGGTATTTTCATATGGGTTATCGGTGCGGTCTATATCGCATGCAAATACACTGCCACATTGTGCATTTTTCAGAGTGGTCAGCATACGCCTGCTCTTTGCCCTGTTCATCAAACCCAGTGTCGCTTTGGGATTATCAAACCATGCAAAGGCATCTTCCCCACTCGTCTCAGCAATCAGATTGCCGCACCATTCGTCATGCGCCAAACCTGCTGCCACATCGGGCAATTGAATTTTCGATTCAGTTTCGGTGTGCTTGCCATCTTCTTTTAGCGCTCTGCGAAACGCCACATCAAAATCAACAGTATTCTGGTCGGCAGCAGGCATGTCAGGATAAGCAACTCTGGCTAATTCATACTTCTTCTTAGATGCCATTTTCTTTTTTACCCTATAGCTTACGATAGGCTGTGAGCAGGTAAACTCAATATCTATCATGATATCCATGATGCCATACCAGTGACTCTCGCTCCACTGCTTGCCATACCGGTCAAATTCTTTGCTTATACATTTTCCTGATGGCAGTTTCTCCAGATGCTGTATGCCTGTAAGAACATCATTCTCATAGCGCTCACTGATGTGCACGCCATTGACTTCACGGCGCTCATGCCTGACTTGCATTGCTCACTTCCCTCATAAAATTGTTCTGATTCCAGCCAAAAGCTTATTTTTCAGAGCCTTACTCTACATGTTTTTTATCTCTGCTCCAGGCGTTCTATTTCTGAAAAAATCTCATTGAAATCACCATAGATATCAACATCAGCATCAAACAAAACTTGATTTTTTGCGAGGTATTCGATTGCGGGCATTAACTCTTTCATTAGTGGAGAAATCGAATCAGGGTCAACTCTCAGTTTGCTCTCGACCAGTCGTAAAAAACAACTGGCGGCATCTGACGCATTACGGTTGTTCAACACCGCAGGCGATGTTACATATTGACAGTAGGCACCGATATAATATTGAAACGGAATTACTGGCATGAACCTGAGTTCTCCTGTTCGTTCTATAACCGCCCCTTCAAAAAGAAGTCTTGCTTCTGCCAAGTTTTTTCCAAAAAACATTTTATGCGCATATTTTTGGTCAAGGTCATTTTTATATTCGCCCCAGTCTTCTTCAGTCGGGATTTGCAGGATTTTCTTCATTTTTCAAACCGGTCTATATTTTTGATTAACTCATCGTTTAATTCCACCGACTAAGCCAAATAGCTGCAACTTGATCATCAGGGTTTATTGAACAAAGCGATAGTCCGCGCAACCGATGGTGCAATCATGGATTCATGGCTGCCTGTGATTACTTCATGTTTGCAGACTGAATATTTGGCGACCATATTACAAAATTCTGTATTCACTGGAATTGATGGTGAGGCTGCAGATTCGGTAAACACAAACAAGGGTACTTTGACCGATGTCACATAACGAAGAGGGTCACGAATTTTTTGTTCATCGGGCAGATCGACATTAAAGGGAGCAATATTCTTGTAATGTGCCAGCCACAAAGGCAAACGGGCAAAACCACTATAAGCAGCAACCGCCTTGTACGGCGATGGCATTTGTGCAGTCAGCATGGCCAGGCTACCACCTACACTGTGGCCTGCCAGATAAATTCTTTGCGCATCAACTTGCGGCAAAGTCGCCAGATATTTGCCCGCAGCGATGGCATCATCGACTTCGCCGCCAAACATTTCAAAATAACCCTCGCCACCATTCTCACCACGCAGGCGTGGCATCAAAAGTAGGTAACCCGCGTTGACAAAACCCTGGGCTGAGACCCAGTCGTCGGCTGAAAATGAAAAACCGCCATGCAAAAACACGACCGCAGGCATTTTCTTCGAGTTGTCAGTCGTGGCCGACATCCAGGATTTCAAATGCAAGTTCCCAGAGACGTAGTCAATTTCTTTGACACCAGCCGGCAATTTTTCTGGCACAAAATCTTGTGGCGACTTGACTTTCTTTGTGAGTTGGCTTGCATAGGCAGCTCTTGCTGTTTGCAAGTCTTGCGCGTGCACGCTAAAGTAACCAGCAGTCAGGGATAATAACAACAAGGGTTTGAACAAACCTAGCGTCTTGATTTTCATTTTATACCGGCACAGGTGGGAAGAAATCAGGATAGTAAAGCATTCAGGCAATTATGAATACAGGCGGCTCACGTAATGCGGTTAGAGCCATCGTGACCGCACGGATGATAATCACGACCCGTGAGTTTTATCTGGTGCAAATTCGGCTTACAGCTTGCGCCATGCTCACCATGCTCAAACGCATGGCTTTGAATACGATGGATTCCTGCCTGCGCAGGAATGACGGTAGAGAAGGTATACAAATAAGCAGGTGACGCGGTTTACACAGACTCATCATCGCCATTAACGCAAACAGGATCAGATGGTTGTCTGTCAGCAGTGACTTAACAAATCCCGCTAAGCATCACCCACCAACGGCAATTCCAGCCCCTTGCCATACACCCGTATCAACTCCTCCACAGGCTGCGGTCTGGAGAGCACAAAACCCTGTATCAGCGTATCGCCAAACTGCCGCAAAAAGGCAAGCTGCGTATCCGTCTCGACCCCTTCTGCAATCACATTCAAACGCAGGTTGCGGCCCAGTTCTATGATGGTGCGGACGATGGCGCGGTCTTCGCTTTGTTGGGGCAGGCCTTTGATGAAGGAGCGGTCTATCTTCATCGAGGAAATAGGCAGGTTCTTCAAGTGGGCAAGTGAAGAATATCCCATGCCAAAATCGTCGAGACTGATGCCAAAGCCCAGCCGCCGCAGCGTGCTCATGATGGGGATGACATGGTCGGGCTGGTGCATGAGCATGCTCTCTGTGAGCTCCAGGCAGAGGTGGTGTGGCTTGATGCCTGACCTTTCGACGACGGCGCGCAGTTCATCGGGCAGCGCGCTGGAGGTAAATTCAGACGCGGCCATGTTGACATGTACCTTCACATTTTCAAAACCACAGCGGTGCAGGCGTGCCAGGTCGTGGCACGCACGATGCACGACCCAACTGCCTATCTGGATGATGAGGCGGCTTTCTTCTGCAATGGGGATGAAGATGTCAGGACGCACGATGTCGCCATTGGCACGGCGCCAGCGTATCAGGGCTTCCAGGGCATGGATCTGGCCGTTAGCAGCAAAGATAGGCTGATATTCGAGGAACAGGGCTTGCTCGGCAATGGCCTGGTGCAACTCGGTTTGCATGGTCAGGCGTTGCGCCAGGTCTGACTGTTGCACGGCCAGGGTGTAGGAGGTGCTGCTGGAAAAATAGCTGACGTCATTGCGGCCATTTTTCTTGATGCGGTACATGGCGGTATCAGCACCGCGCAAGAGCTCAGGGCCGGTCAAACCATTGTCGGGATAGATACTGATGCCTATGCTGGCCGAGACGGTAATCTCATGGCCGTTGAACATGAAGGGCAATTGCGCTGCATGCAGCACTTGCCTGACCAGGCTATCAAGCTGTTCATTGAAAGGCGTGGCAGAACCATCGGGCTGGTAGAGTATCGCAAACTCATCACCGCCTAGCCGCCCTACCAGCTTGCCGGGTATGGGCAGGGCCTGCACCCTTTGCGAGAAGCCGCGCAAGACAACATTGCCAGCCTCATGACCAAAGGCATCATTGACCGGTTTGAAGCGGTCAAGGTCAATAAAGATCAGGCCAAACTCAGTGCCACTGGCAGCGCTTTTTTTGCAGGCGCTGTCGAGTATCTGGTAAAAATGGCTACGGTTGGCGAGCTCGGTCAGGCCATCGATTTGCGCCAGCAGGCGTATGGTTTCTTGCTGTTCCAGCCTTTGGGCGGTTTGCGCAATCAGCGCGCCTATGGTGGCGGACAGGCTCGGCAGTTGCGCTTCACTCTGGCGCGTCAGGCGGCTGTAGAATTCCAGCACGCCGGGGCAGTGGCGCTCACCTTCATCGGTGATATAAGCCACAGGGAAGATATAGCCAGAGCGCAGCTGGCACTGCATCGCACTCTTATTGCGCAAAAAATCTTCATCGCTGCTCATGCTCTCTACCCAGCGCGGCTCTCCCTGTTGCCACACCTGGCCTACCAGGCCGGTACCGGGGCGCACCTGCATGGCCTGGCTTTCTTGTGTGAACAATTGCAGGGTTTCTTGCTGGGCATGCCAGTAATCTTGCAGCCTCAGTTGGCGCTCACCTGAGGCATCGGTTGCGACTGTCCAATAAGCGCCCCAGTCCCAGCCCAGGTTTTCACAAACCAGTTGTATGACCCTGGTGACAGCCTCACCGATAGAATCTGCGCCAACGAACAGCCGGGTTGATTCAAAGCCCAGGCGCTCGCGCATGGCGGCATGCCTGGCGGCGGTGATATCGGTCAGTATGCCTTCGCAAAGCGTAGATGCGGGCGCTTGCGGCACCGACCTCAGGCGCAACCAGCGCAGGCCAGTGCCTTCATTGAAAATGCGGAATTCATACTCCATCGGGCTGCGTCTCGTAGCCGGATTGCGCAACATGGCATTGATTTGCTGCATGTCGTCTGCCAGCACTTTGGCAAAGCCCTGCTCCATCCCTGCATGCCAGCCGGCAGCCACACCCAGCATGCCCGCTGCCATTACCGAAAACACCAGACCATCACTGTCAGGGTGATACCACCAGCGCCCAAAAGCCGCCGCCTGCTCAACTGCATCCGGCACAGCCGCTTGCGCCAGCAAGGCGTACAACTCCGGGCTTGTGCAGAGTTCTACATATTCTGGCAAGAAGCTGGCAGGGGTTAGGGAAATGGATTCATGCATGGCGTGAAATACTTCCGGATATGCAAAGTGATTATTTATGGCCAGCAATTTTTATACCATACAAGCACCTTGTAATGCGGGTATTTTGGTGCATATTCTGCATAGTCTGTTGTTTCCCTGAAAAGACCAGGCCCTGCCCAGGCATGGACATGCACCATAAAAGCACATCTGCCTGCAACACCCGACAAGCCCGCTTGACATATTGTCACCCGCAAACCCATGCGTCTTGCCGCTTTGGTGTATTGCACATACGTCAAGCTCAGCTTACAGTGAGCCTGGAAAAATTCTCATGCCACCCTATTCTGATTCACCATGAAATATCTGAGCGCCGATATCCTGTTTAAAGAAGAGTCTGCAGCAAGCCAATTTTTTGCTGCCATACACCCACATCTGCAAGAAGATGGCTATTTGCTCAAGCAATCGCTGGCGCGGGTATTGGCAGTGCCGCCGGTTTGCGCATTTGAGTTTTCCATCGATGTTTGCAAGCAGTACCGCAATGTCATCAATCTCGAATTTTATGGCGGCACGCGCGATGAATACGAAGACATCATCAGCGCCTTTTTTGCCGCAGGCGCGTACCTGCTCAAGCTGCGCGTGCGGGCCGACGAATACCATGAAACCGAAAGATATGCCGCAGGTAAGCGCGTTAAAAAACTCAAGGAATTCGACAAGGAATATGACAAGCTGCTCATCGCTGACGTGAACCTCGAATTTACCCGCGCTATCAGCAAATCGGCTTTCAGCAAAGCCGTGGCGCTGCTAACCCAGATAGACAAGAGCAGGGTCAAGCTCGACGATGAACATCTGCGCACCCTGTTCATCGATACTGAATCTGAGGCACTGGCGCTGGCCATGATAGCGCAAGGCTTTTTCCCTGAGAACCTTCTGGTAGCCGGAGAAGTGCGCCTGTTTGCACTGGCCGCCAATATGGGCAGCAGCGCCGTATTACAGGCATTTTTTGAACTGGGCTTCAACCCCTATCTTGCCGACAACGATGGCAATGACGTGTTGCACGCCGTGCTGTATTGCCAGCACGCTGGCGGCATCGCTGCGGCAGAGTATGTGGCGACGCAATGCGCGGCAGACCTTGACCCCATCGGAGCGCAGGGCAGCCCGCTATGGTATGCATTTCAGGAACAACTGAACATGGCAGGTGCCAGGCACTTTCGCCAGCATGGCGCCACATCCATCGCCCCGGCAGGGTTTTATGATGAACTCACGCATGAAGACATCATCGCCGAAGCCGCCAGCCATGCCGACCTCACCACCCTGCAAACCCATTTCACCCCAGCCGACCATGCCATTGCTGTGCGCAAGGCGATTTATAGTGAGGCGCTGGAAGTGCTGCAATGGCTGGACAACCAGCAAAAGATAGACTGGCTGGCCGTGGTCGAAACCGACCGTTTCGACAGCTTCCTGCAGCGCGAAGTGCGCCTATATGAAACACCCTTCATGTTCAATAGCGGCGACAATGCAGACTTCGATTTTTATACAATGATCATAGATGCTGTTGCCCATGACAAGGCCGCTCTTGATGTGATTGCCGTTTATCTCGCAGGCTATAACGGCAGCAGCCATCTACTGCGCAAGCTCGGCAGCCTCGGTGCCCGCTTTGTGCCAGCGGCGATTGACCACGGCGACCCCGAATACCCGCTGTTCAAAGCCGCCCTTGGCGGCCACCTGAATAACCTCGCAACCTTGCTGGAAATGGGTGCTGCGCGGCCAGAACCTGATGGTGAGACCCTGGGAGAGTTCGCCCTGCGCTGCATGGGCAAGCACAAGATTGCACAAGCGAAGGCACTGTTTGGCAGATATGGTGTTTGAAGCCTGTCATGTTAGGGCTGGCACGCAAAACATCTTTAGCCAATATGCGAATGCGCAACTTAATCCAGCGAGAAAGCAAAGGAAAATTATGTCAAGCTCATATGCATCTAGTCTAGTCCTTCATCCAAGCGTATTTACGCCGGTGATGTGCTGCAAGCAAGGCAATCACCGCCGCTTCACCCGGCTGCGCATGGTCCATACATCACCCACAACCATATTTTTGATGTGCTATGGATGCTGGTTCTTACTCACCATCCTCAGTCAGTAACAGATCTATCTGTGCTTTTAAACGCTGCTTATCTGCTTCATAAAATGGTATAGGTATCAGCAACCACGCACGCCTTCCCCCAGGCAAGCGGACTGGTATGCGATCAATATCTTGCTCCTCCAAACCTGCAACAAAATTTGAAGTTGGCTGAGCAACAAGAGGTTGCGCTCCAACCACCCTGGATGTCTCTTCCTGTTTTAAATCGATAGGAATTTCTACTTCAGGTTCAATGTCTGGCGTATTTTCATCGTCATAATAGCCAGCAAAGGCGACTGACTGCTTAAATGCTATCAGTGCAGAGTCTGCAGATGCTGGTATAAAACCCCGCTGTATCAGTTCATATTTCAAATTTGCATCGGAAGGTAATCCAGACTCAAATTTTTCAAGCAACTCGGCATATAGAGGTGGGGTTTTAAGGAACTGCCTCAATAGCACTCTGCGCAATCCTTCATCCGGCGCAAACCGAAATGACTCGACGTCCTTAGAGACCACCAATACTCCGTCCTTTGAACGTGCGAGAAGGCCGAAAGAACGTAACGATGCAATAGCAGACGTAGCGGCACCACTGTTCGCGTTTCTATAACCTATATCTGCCGCTACTACTTCAGTAGGCGCAGGATGAAGTCGCTCCTTTTCATAGACTTTTATTGCCCGATCCAATGCTTCATTTAAAGACATGGAAGGTGCACGCGGGCTCTTTTTGCGTGGGACATCAACCATCATGAACCTCACTTTTATTTTAACAATGAAATTGTGGCTAGATAAGTCGAGAGCAAATTAACCAATTTGAATTCTGTGTTGCACGCTCTCAAGCAGGGACTACCACATTTGGATTGTATAGGAAAACTATACTTTAAGCTAAAATAATATTCGCGAATAGCGAATTCTTGAATTTACGCCTAATATTCTGTAATATAAGACTTATTCGCAATTCACAAATAAAGAATAAGATGAAGCAACTAACAAGTAAGCAAATCATGTTAAAGCCGCAAGATCTGTTTGTTACTTTAAAGATTGCTGTTAATTCTGACTGGCAATACACCTATGCAGAGCTTGCAGGGGAATTAGTCATGTCTGCATCCGAAGTGCATGCAGCCGTAGGACGGGCAGAAATGTCCAGGCTATTGAATCGCAGTGACGGCATGATAAATGTCGTGAAATCAGCTTTACTTGAATTTCTTGTTCATGGAGTCAAATACACCTTCCCACCTATGATTGGCGGTCTGACACGTGGCATGCCAACAACTATCTTTGCTCCAGCATTGAAAAAATATTTCATGGAAAGCGATGAGCTTCCCAGCGTGTGGCCCGATCCGGAAGGAGAAGTACGTGGTTTTTCACTGCAACCGCTTTATCACTCCGTCCCCATGGCTTGCCGTCTGGATAAAAAGCTATATGATCTATTGACTCTGGTAGATGCCTTGCGCAGCGGAGCTGCAAGAGAGAGGGAAATTGCAGAGACATTACTGGTGGAGCATATGCAATGAATGCGAAAGATCCCAACATTGCCTCAGTTGAACTAGTCGCTCAGGCACTTGGTGAGCTATGCGAGGAACTTGTGCTAGTTGGTGGTTGCGCCACAGGATTACTCATTACTGATACCGCACGCCCCGCAGTCAGGGCAACACAAGATGTCGATCTGGTCGCTGAAGTGGCCTCACTTCCGAGTTATTATCATCTTGAAGAAAAATTGAGACAGCGAGGCTTTAAGGAACAAAGCGACGTAATCTGTCGCTGGTCTAAAGACGCATTAATTATCGATGTCATGTCCGCTCAAGATATCGGCCACAATTTCACTAATCGCTGGTACCCGCAAGTAGTACAGCATGCACAGAAAGTAAAACTTTCGAGTGGAAAAGAAATCAAACTAGTGACAGCACCTCTGTTCATCGCGACCAAGCTGGAATCGTTTTACAGTCGCGGCAATGGTGACTATGCACATCATGACATTGAAGACATCGTCAACATCGTTGATGGACGGCCAGAGTTAAGTCATGAAATGCAAACTACTGATAGCGCTGCACGTGATTTTATCAGGGAAGAAATAGATGACCTCCTGGCGGATATCTCATTTACAGAACACCTGCAATGGCATCTGCATCCCGATGCAGCGAATCAGGCACGCCTGCCAATTTTGATAGAGCGATTGCGTAAATTAGCAGGACTGTAATACGTGAATATTAATAGCTGGAAATACATATTGAAACTGTTAATGCCAAGAAAAAAGCCAGAGCACCAGCCCTGGCTTCTCTCCTGCTTCGCTCCTGCTTCTCTCATACTAACTTGCAGACAACAGGCAAACCAGACTACAGCCCACCCATCATCCACATTCAACACAGCCTACACAAACGAAGCCTCTTCCACATCACAAGCCGCATGACGCGCATAGACCGAGCTGGCAAACGCCCTGCCCTGTGACAAGGAACGCAAGTCGTTCGTGTGGCCGAACAGCTTGGTCAAAGGCACATCTGCCACCACTTCAACACGGCCTGTGTTTTCTGTGATGCCCAACACGCGGCCGCTGCGTCTTTGCAAGTCACCGATGACATCGCCGGTATTGATGGCGGGGGCATCGACGGTCACTTTCATGACGGGTTCGAGCAAGACCGGGTTAGCCTTGCGCAAGCCTGCCAGCACGGCTTCCTTGGCGGCGATGATGAAGGCCATTTCATTACTATCAACAGCATGGAAATCACCATCAAGCAAAGTAACTTTGACGCCTGTCACTTTTTGCCCCAGCGGGCCTTGCTGCATGGCCTGCTGTACGCCTTTTTCAACAGCCGGGAAAAACGCCGTCGGTATCACGCCACCCTTGACCACATTCGCAAAGGCAAACTCACCGTCCTCCGCATCCAGCAACTCAAGCCGCACGACAACGCGGGCATACATGCCTTTGCCGCCGTTTTGCTTGTCGAGCTTGCCTTCTGCTTCGACCATCGCCTGGCCCATGGTTTCTTTGTAAGCCACATGCGGCGCGCCGACACGTATATCCACCGCAGCTTCACGGCGGGCACGTTCGAGCACCACATCCAGATGCAATTCACCCATGCCCCACAAAATGGTCTCGCCAGTCTCGACATTGTTTTCCAGACGCAAAGACGGATCTTCACGACGGAACTTGTCGAGTGCTGCCAACATCTTTGCACGGTCAGTGCCACTGCCTGGTTCAACTGCCAGCGCCACCACAGGCTCACCCGCATGGATGGTTTCCAGCGTCCACGGTTGCGCCTTGCTGGACAAAGTGTGCCCCGTCAGCGCGTCTTTCAGGTTGGCGATGGCGATGATACTGCCCGCGCCAGACTGCGTGGTGCTGGTACGTTCATCCGCATGCACGACATACAGACGGCCTATCCGCACAGACGAATCAAGACTGGCGTTCCAGATGGTTTCACCTTCATGCAGACTGCCGCCATAAATACGCACAAACGCCAACGAGCCATGTTCATCATGCGTGACCTTGAACACCAGCGCGGCCAGAGGATCAGCATCACAAGTTGCCACGGTCACACTGTCACCGTTCAATGTAGCAACGGGAGCAGCACGGTCGTCAGGCGCAGGTAGCCAATCAATAACGGCATCGAGCAGCGGTTCTATGCCTGCGTTTTTATACGCAGAACCTGCCAGCATGGGCGTGGCTTTTCTGGCCAGCGTCAGGGTACGCAAACCTTGCAGAATTTCTGCATTGGTCAGCGTGTCGTTCGCCAGATAGGCATCCGTCAATGCATCACTCGCTTCTGCCGCGACCGAGGCCGCATAGGCATACGCCGCCTGGGCTTGCGCCTGCAGTTCTGCGGGCAAGGCTAGCACCGTCATATTGCCCTTGGTATCCCATTGCAGCAGACGCTGTTGCAAGACATCAATGACGCCACCAAACTCATCCGCCGCGCCGACAGGTATCGCCAGAGGCACAGGGCGCGCACCCAGTTGCTTGCGCACCTGTTCTGTGACGCGGGCAAAGTCAGCGCCGGTCTGATCCATTTTATTGACGAAGATGATCATGGGCACGCCATGTTTCTCAGCCTGATGCCAGACAGTCTCGGTCTGCGGCTGCACGCCAGCCACGCCTGACAAAACGGTGATGGCACCGTCAAGCACGCGCAGCGAGCGCTCAACTTCTATCGCAAAGTCGATGTGGCCTGGTGTATCAATCAGCGTGAATTCATGGCCGTTCCAGACGCAGCGGGTCGCCGCTGCCCCAATGGTGATGCCGCGTTCTTTTTCCAGTGCCATGGTGTCCATGGTGGCATTGCCTTCATGGACTTCACCAGTGCGGTGGATTTCGCCGGTTTTAAACAGGATGCGTTCAGACAGCGTGGTCTTGCCAGCGTCTATGTGCGCGATGATGCCAAAGTTGCGCCAGTTGTTACGCACATTATTGAGCGCAGAGTGAGCAGATGCCTTGTTGGAAGCGGCACGGGGGACAGTGTTCGTCATGATGGTCTTTCTACATAGCGAGCGGTCGTGGGGTTGTCTTGGTGACAGCGCCGCGGGGCCATGCGACCACCCTTATTTCAGTGGACCCGCGCGCGTTCTACATCTGCTGACTTCATGTTATATGGCTCCTCAATGAGAGAGTGATTGGTTCAAAGTACACTACAAAGTGTTGACTAAAGTGGTGCTGAGTTTTTGGATATCAAGGGCAAAAACAAAACACAAAAACAAAGTACTGGAAAACAAAAAAGGCCCTTGTGGGCCTTTGTTTTAATTTCTGATTCTATCTGATCAGAGTTTCAACGGGCACACATCAGCGGCCCCGGGATGTCGTGTGACATGCCGGGAGGGCGGAGGTAAAAAAGAGTATGCTCAGTGTTTTCATTTTTATAGAATAATCCTGTTTTTATCAGTTGTCAAATGGGTCTATACTGGTCATGCCACAGAAAAAGCAAGTATAGAAATGCCACTCTCATAGGTAAAACCTTCGCATTTCTGTCTTAATTCACCTTGCCGATAATAAAATTTAATCGATCTGATATAAACTATCAATCGCCACGATACGCTACAGATTGTGAACCTAAGATTCAGCGATCTCACCTGTTTTAACGCCAGAGATGATGCATCCGGCAAGTACCAGCATAAATCCAATAATGATCTCAAACTACATGGCCGGACACCCAGGAAAAGACTATGGTTATGACCGCCTGATGGAAGCGGTGTACTACACCCCACATCTGGTACGGCCAATGATTAACAGTGAGCCGAACTTATTAAACTGCAAGAACTATTCAGGCGAAACAGTCATGCACTGGTTTGTCGTGGAAAACGATATCGAAATTGTTGAGTTACTCAGCTCTTGCGGTGGCATGGTATCCGACTATGCATTAGCCGAAGCATGCGGCATGGGGCATGTGGACATGGTTTATTTACTTCTGGGAATTGGAGTGATCCCAGATTTGTCATTCTGCAAGACACTGATCAAACTCAATTCCGGAATGCCAAGAAAGACTTTAATCAAACTCCGGCGTGCGTTCAACCGATACGGATATAAACTTGAGTGGCCCTTGGCCGGAAAAATGCAATTTTAAACCCATCTAACTATCCAGAAGATTCATCGTTATTTATATTCATCTTCTATTGATTGCATATTTTTTGAAGTAATTTGGGGAGAGGTTTACCGAGATTAGTCATGCATTTATAGATTATTTTTGCAGTTCGAAAAGGATATTTTCATGAAAATTTGTAGCGCCCAAGAAGCGTTACAAGCTGGTTTTGACCCGGCTGCCGCCAGGGTGATAGGCGATTCAAATTACATGGAAATAAATTTAGTTTTCGCTCACAACGAACACAAACTTGGTTATCCCATTTCTGTAGATAGACGCATTAAAGCATTGGATGCCCGCAAAATCGTTCCATCTGCAATAAATACCTTGAAATTCCAGTGTAGGTCACTTGACGATCATTGTATTAAGCCTAATTTTCTTGATGTAATCGAAGTAAACTCATTTACTCCAAATGGTGGGGTTCTGTTGGGATTTGAATATGTAGTATCAGAGTTCGCAAGAGATAAATTACTTCCATACCTAAAGAACGAGTGTACATTTGTACCTGTTGAGATCGCAGGTGTACCGCAACAATATTACATTATGTGGGTTCATCATATTTGTGATGTGGTTGATGAGGAACGTTCGCGACTTGGTGAAGATGAACTTTCACCTGAAAGAAAAAGACCATTTCGTGCAGTATTTCATCTAAATAAAATTGATCCCACCTATTTATTCCGTGTTCCGCAATGGAAGTATGATATGGACTGTGATCTTGCTTTGAAACCATTTCGTGATTTGGTAAAAAAACTCAGAATTTCTGGTTTTACATTTCAAGCTGGGGGAAAGTTTGGGCCGTTTTTAAAATGAGTGCTGGACTGCTACGACCCTATTATCCTGTCCAGCGTGTAGACCGTGTAGGTACGATTAGTGCAACGTAATCGTACGCATGCTGTGCCGCAAATAACTATAGGTCACAAGCAAGTTCCGTGTCCGCCACTTATTCATTTCAACGTGAGTGAAATGCATGCATGATGGAGTCACATAAAATGCCCGAGATTATCAAGCAGTATAGAGAGTTGCAGCCAACCATTCGTACGATTACGTTGCACTAATCGTACCTACGTCCAGACATTAGCCGCGTACCGCCGTCATGAAGCAGGCGCAATTATTCACGGCTGAAGCCGCTGCTGTTGGCACATGTAAAACGGAATCTATCAGCACTCTACAAAACGAATATCAAAGCCCACTACTCCACCCCATACACCGCCGACACCCGCGTCCCCACCACCAGCAAAAAATGCGTGCCCGCACAGGCACTCAATATCCACGCCAGTGGCAAGTCACCCACCAATGCCCCGGACAATACCAGGCTCACCGGCATCAGCAGTTTGAACAGCGAACCGGTGAGGCCAGATATACGGCCTATGTAACGGCTGTCTGTACTCTCCTGGCGGTAGCCCCAGATGCAGACATTGCCGATGACGGTGCAAAAGCTGTTGATGGCCAGTGCTAGCAACAACAAGCGTATGCTGCTGCCCCAGGCCAGCAAGAGCATGGAACAGGCTTCGACGCCCAGTTCCAGTGCCAGCAGGCGGCCCAGGCCAAAGCGCTGGCGCAGGCGACTGGCGACCAGGCCGCCGATGACGCCGCCTATGCCTGCCACGCCATACATGAGGCCGACCTCGGCTGCGCCCAGTTGCAACTGGTCACGCGCACGGAACAGGAACAGCACATCCACCACTCCCGCGCTGCCATTGATGACGACCACTAGCCAGGCCAGGTGCCACAGCGGCTTGTTGGCGATCAGCACGCGCCAGCCTTCGCGCCATTCATTCCAGTAACCATCTGCATCCGGTTTGCGCACTGGTAGTTGTAAATCCCTGAGCAGCCAGGCAGCCAGCAGCATCGCCAGCATGGGCAGCCACAAGCCCAGGTCCATACGTATGGAAATCACGGCACCGGCCAGCGCCGGGCCAAGGATGCTGAACACCTGGTTTAACACCGTCAGTTGTCCGGTAGCAGGCAGCAGCAATTGTTCTGGCAGCATTTCCTTCAACATCCCCATGCGGCAAATGGCATACAGATAATGCAGAGTCATCAGCAGGAAGGCGGTGATAAAGAAAAAAGATAAGGCCCGCGCACCATTCTCCAGCAGCACCGCCTGCATGCCAGTCAGCACAACGATGCCGACAATGGCAAAGCGTGCCCAGCGGCCACGGTCTATGCGGTCTACCCAGACGCCGATGAACATCGCCAGCAGCAAATTGGGCAACAATTCAACCGCGCGCATGCCCGTCATGACCCCGGCTGATTGCGTCAACTGGTAGAGTATCAGCGGCATGGCGAGCTGATAGATTTGCGTGCCCAGCGAAAAGCTGATGGTCGATGCATACAGGCGGCGAAAGCTGGCGAGTTGCCAAAGCGAGGGAGTGGACATGAAGAATATCAAGCAAGGTTGAACAATGCCCACTAGCGTATATCAAAGGCGGAAACACAAAAACGGATAGAATCTGATATTTCTTTCCCCCTTTATTACCGGACAAAGATGCGCCTGCTTGATCACTTCCAGCGTCTGGCCGAATGGCACCCCAGCGCCCATGCCCCCGGCCTGGCCCAGATTGCTGCCGCCCTGTGCTGTAGCGAACGCAATGCCCGCCTGCTACTCAAACGCATGCAGGAACAAGGCTGGATAGACTGGCAACCTGGCAATGGCCGCGGCCACCGCTCGCGCCTGAGCCTGCTACAAGACCATGAAAACCTGCGCCTGCAAAGGCTGCATCACTTGTTGGCTGATGGCAAACTCGAAGCCGCCTTTGATGGCTTGCCGAATGCCGGACGTGAACGCCTGAAGCAATCGCTGCCCGGTTACCTTGGCAGTGGCCGTGCAGGCACTTTGCGCATGCCGTTTTACCGCCCCCTGCATGCGCTGGATGCCATCCACATCAACCGTCGCACCGAGCAGCACATCATCATGCAGATTTGTGCTGGTCTGACCGAATATGATCGTGCCAGCGAACAGATCATCCCGGCACTGGCGCACAGATGGGATGCCAGTGCCGATGGCCGTAACTGGGAATTTATCTTGCGGCCCGGCCTGCAATTCCACGATGGCCGCCCGGTGCGCGCCGAGGACGTGGTGTATTCACTGCAACGTGCCCGCGATACAGATGGCCCCTATCGCGCCATGTTTGCCCACCTGGCCAACATCAGTGGTAACGAGCGCAGTATGAAGCTGCAACTCAGCAAGCCTGACCATTTGCTGTTGCATCTGCTGGCACATCATGCTGCCGTGATCGTGCCTGTGGATGATGCCCAGCGCGCAGATTTTTCCACGCTGCCCATAGGTGCCGGGCCATTCCGGCTGATACGCAATAATGAACACCGGGCCACGCTGGCAGCGTTTGATGGCTATTTCCGTGAACGTGCCCTGCTGGATGAAATCGATTTATGGGTAGTACCACTAGGCAGCCCCTTGCCGGAAGTTGACCTGCACCTGGCACATGCATCACCTGATCAGGTACCTGCACCTGACGATAGCTGGTCGCGAATACGCGCCCTTGAACAAGGCTGTGACCTGGTCATGCTGAACCCGGCCCGTGCAGAATTTGCGAACCCTGCTGCCCGCCTTGCCATTGGTGCCTGGCTGCGCCCCGCTGCGGCTGAACTGGCCGCGAAAGAAACCCGCCCCATGGCATTTGGCATGCTACCCCAATGGAATCATTTACCTCAACAACCGGCGATAAAAGCACCCGCCTTGCCAGAACATCTGGACATAGTGACCTATGAGCTCGACAGCCATATCGCCCTGACCCATTGCGTCGCAGCCAGGCTGCGCGAGGCGGGAGCCGCCGTCACTATCCACATCCTGCCCTTCCCTGAGTTTGGCCCCTACGGCTGGCGGGACTGGGCGGACGTGGTGATCGCTGGTGATGTGCTCGACAATGACATGGAATTTGGCCTGTATAGCTGGCTGGCCGGAGAATCACTGGTCAATCAAATGATGGATAAAACAGCGCGCACCTCGCTGGCAAAAGCCAGTGCAAAAATTGCCGCAGAAGCGGATGCTAGCAAACGTGCAGCCCTTATCGAAACCTGCTTCGCCCGCATGGTAGAACAAGCCTGGATACTGCCCATGCGCCACACCCGCCATGGCATCGACTATGGCCCGCAACTCGGCGGCGTGACCCTGGCACGCTGCGGCTGGATGGATTTTCGCAAGCTGTGGTTGCGCCCTTGAAGTATGTCAGCAAAACCGGCTTCGCAGAAGCAGCTAAAACCACACT
Source organism: Undibacterium sp. Tian12W (assembly GCF_049339405.1). NCBI lineage: Bacteria > Pseudomonadati > Pseudomonadota > Betaproteobacteria > Burkholderiales > Oxalobacteraceae > Undibacterium > Undibacterium sp. Tian12W. Next base: position 31,269 of record NZ_JBMPPK010000031.1, on the reverse strand, counting down.
TACAGAACTTGAAGTACAACACCTGTCGCAGATCACTTACATCATTTACAATAAATCTTTGTCCAGCAATTTCTCAAACGTCCATGCGCAAAATCATCCCCCTCCTCATGTTGTCAGGTGCACTCCATGCGTCTCTTGCTTATGCAGATTTTGACGCCGGATTTAAAGCGGCAGAGAAAAAGGATTTTGCAACTGCACTCAAGGAATGGCAGCCACTGGCAGAAAAAGGCAATAACGTAGCGCAATTTTATCTGGGTGTCTTGTATGCAAAAGGCCAGGGGGTGCCACAAAACTATGCCAAGGCCGCAGAATGGTATCGCAAAGCTGCCGACCAGGGATACTCCGGCGCACAGCACAACCTGGGTGCTTTTTACTATAAGGGGTGGGGGGTAACAAAAGATTATAAGCAGGCTTTCATTTTGTTCAGCAAAGCAGCCGCGCAGAATTTACCCACAGCGCAATTCAGGCTTGGTGTCATGTACGAACTTGGGCAAGGTGTTCCTAAAAATTCTACAGAGGCACTCATCTGGTTCCGCAAGGCCGCTGAGCTTGGCGATGCTGAGGCCCAAGTGCAAATGGGCCACATCTACTTTACTGGAACAGGTATCACCAAAAACGAAGCGCAAGCGGCGGCATGGTTTCGCAAAGCGGCAGACCAGGGGGATGCAGATGGGCAGCTCAATCTGGCGTTTATGCTAAACAATGGCGAAGGTATCAACAAAGATGCTCAACAAGCTTTTGAATGGTATCTCAAAGCGGCAGAGCAAGGCCGGGCCATTGCACAATACAATGTGGCGTTCATGTATGACAAGGGCCTGATAGTGCCGCAAGACCATGCAAAAGCCTTTACCTGGTATGGCAAAGCAGCAGAACAGGGAGACCGCTCCGCACAACTCAGTCTTGGATACCTGTACAACCAAGGGCGTGGGGTAAAGCAGGATTATGCACAAGCGCTGGCATGGTACAGCAAAGCTGCCGCTCAAGGCGTTGCCACTGCACAATTCAACGTGGCAGCCATGTATCTCGACGGCGAAGGCGTGACACAGGATAACGCGCAAGCTTATAGCTGGTTTCACAAAGCCGCGGACCAGGGACATGCTGCCTCACAATTTTATGTAGGCATTTTTCACGTAAATGGAACGGGCGCGCCCAGAGATTTTCCATTGGCCTTAAGCTGGTTTCGTAAAGCGGCTGATCAGGGCAATGGTGATGCCCAGTCAGCATTGGCGGCAATGTACGACAAAGGAGCCGCCGTATCACAAAACAAGATCATAGCCTGCGCGCTTTATACGTTGGCGGCCAGCTCGAATACCGAAGGTGCTAAAACAAGTCGCGACAAGATCCTGATGACAATGTCTGCGGAATCAGCCGATGCAGCACAAAAATTGTCAATCCAGATGAGCACCCCCGGCAACCTGCTCAGGGCAATTGATCAATATGCGGCAAAGTGAGTGGCTTAAATTGACGGATTAAATCGACTTACATGCAAAACATCCGTCCCATCACCCGTGCCGATATCAGCAACGGCACTATCATCATCACAGTCTGCATCCCTTATATTAACTTCATCGACAAATTCGGTGAAAAGCATTCAGACCATCCCAGTGACTGGGATAGCCCGGGCCCGGTAGAGCTTTGGTTTTTTGAGCTGCCATGGGGCCATAAAATCACGCTGGAGTATCATCTCAGCATAGACCAGTGCAATATCTATCTGGACTTGTTGGAAATCGATGCGGTGCTGGATTATCTGCAACTACGTGCTTATGAGCTTTACTTATGGACTGACAATATCACCCGGATCAAGAAGTTTCATCCTGAAACACAATCAGCACTGCGAGCACATCACCTTTATCGCCTGGATGACAATGGCAATACCATCCTGATGAATACTTACGAAAGCTTCAGGGTCGCTGACTACTATAGAAGACTGTATGAAGAGCGCGGGCACAAGCAGTTGTATAGCGTGGAACTGGCAGCCAATTAATTTGATTCAACTAATTTGCATGGTGCGCACGGCGTGCCCCTGGCCCGCTGCGGCTGGATGGATTTTCGCAAGCTGTGGTTGCGGTCTTGAGTTCTAAAAAAAACCGATAGCCTACAATATACGTTATCACATGAACGAACTTATCCAACAATTTGACAAAGCCCTTATGCCGCAATGGGAACGTCATCCAGTCCCTACCAGTAACAGCATTACTCATATAGAGTCATGTCTGGATTTTCGCATCCCACCTGAATTGATTACATTCGCACGTTTGTCTGCAAGCTATGGCAGTTTCTTTCTCAGCCTGGGAGAAGACTATGCATCGGATACACACATCCTGGAAAAAAATTGCTCTATACGTATGAATGAACATTGGCTGATGCAAGGTCCGCCCGCTCCCGAGCATTTAATCTTTATCACTGATAATTTCATGACTGATTCATTCTGGTGCTTAGACATCAGTGAAAAAATTGGTACATATCCTGTGGTACTCTGGTCACCCGCCATGACGCCTAAACAAAAAAGCAGAAGGTATGGCAATTTTTGTGAATTTGTTTCTGATCAAATTAAGTACTATGAAAAAACGAAATGATCGCTATTGATCAGGATCACCAAATTTTGAAAGCACGATATATGGCTGTTAAGCGAGACTACGGTACATTTTCAAAAGCCGCCCCCAAACATCTGAAACCCTTGATCACCAATCTGGGTTTTCAGCAAACGACGGGTGCATACTTCTTGCGTAAGCGTGAGTCTTGGGAAGAAGGTTTTTACTTGCAACAATCTGGATACGGAAGTGGCAATTTCTGGGTCGAAATTGGCCTGAGTGTCCCCGGCATGGATACTTATTGGCAAACTGACCCAGCTGAAAAGAGCTTTGGTTTCATCGTAGGTGATCGATTGGGAAATTATACCGACAGGTTTCATTCAGAAACGTATGAAGCAGAAGACCTGGCAACATTACAAGCCAGCGTAGAACTCGTGGCTCAACATCTGCAAAGTGCAAAGGCCTGGTTTGCTCAATTTACATCCTTGAGTGACATTGCCTCTTACTACAGCAAACGCAATAGAGGAGAGATAGCTGCTTGCAATACTGGTTACTTGCTGTTATTGGCAGGCAAGCCTGATGAAGCAAGGATCAAGCTCGAATACGCAAAAAGTAAGTTACAACTGGCGATTGCGGAAAATGCAGCCAGCTTTAAAAAGAGGAAACCCGGCAAAGAAACATTGTCTTATTACGAGCTTGATAATCATCGCTTGAAATGTGTAGAGGCTGCCTTGCGAGAATGTGATTAAGTCGAAACTACTCTGCAACCAGTAGGGTGCGCCGTGCGCACCGTCTTTTCGGGAAAATTTATCTTCTCGTCATATCAAACGCGGTGCGCACGGCGCACCCTACCAGCGTGATCACTGGCACTTATATCAACGACCCAGGCCTTGCAAATTCACGGGTCTCCTTAAACACTGTAATTGCCTGCTGCACAAATATATACCAAACCCGTAGCAAGCACACCCGCATAAGTAAAACGCATCGACATACAATGAAATCCTGATGATTGTGATCTTGTATTGAATGCGCAAATTTTTAATGCCATGTTAAGCTATGTACATCTTTTCTGATTTGTACAGGCTACACTCTCCATGACAAACAACGCCGACATCATCGCTGCAGGCAAACAGCGCCTGGCTTATCTTGATATTCTCGAACTCGCTTCAGCAGTTGAAGAAGATGAATTTCGTACCATCACTTACACCTTCACGACACCGGTGGCGACGATACAGCTTATTGATTCAACTCTGGATGGCGACGTGGCCGTCAGCGTCTTTGTCACAGGCCAGGATACCCCCTTATTGCATTTTGAACTCAAAGACTGCAAGAACATCAGCGCGGTCGATGACAAGCGCGGCAAGTATCTGGAATTTTTGGGGCAACTGGCGATAGGTGAATATTCACGCGGCAGCTCAAGAAAAGAGGCAGGGTTCAGGCTTTATCTCGAGCCATTTGTGCGTCTTGAACCTTATTTTAAAAGCGGCGTTTGATTTACCAATCAGGAACAACGATGCCGTATCTTATAAAAATCAGGATAAACCTTCTTCATGAAAAAATTTTACAAAGATGCCGTGTTTTTCTTGCTGCTGCATATCACCTTCATCCTCATCATTGAAGGAACCCAGTTGCTGAGCCTGGACTGGCACTTCGACGAGAACACTGGCCTGGCACGTTTGCTGGCCCACCCAAACGTAGCAGCAATACACCTGTTCTTTTCCAGCAGCCTTCTACTCTTGCTGTGGTTCCAGCATGAGAAAACCTGGAAACTCATGTTTGCCGTTGCCCTGGCAACCTGCATCTATGGTGTATATATCACTTTTGTCTATGCCACAGGCGCGGAATTTTTATTGCTGTATGGCACAGGCAGAGTCATCGCTTACAGTGCACCTTTAGCTTTTCCAAACGGCCTGGGCATATTTGCCAAACCCATCCATCGCGCTGATGAAGATGGAAAATGAACCTGGCATACACCATGCAATAACCCGAATACCCAGATGCAGACACAAACACATTACCGTCACGGCTGTCACATCTTCGTATGGACAGGTATCGCCGATCCCTCACTGGCAACACTGATCCAGAGTTGCCCTGAACTTGTCCTCGGTCGGCAAGTAACAATTGCTGCTTGTGATGGCGGCCCTTACCAGCCTGATCAGGAAGAAATGGCAAGAGGCTGGGTAGTGCACAATACGCTGGCTGTCAGTCCGCACGTGCAAGACATAGCCGATTTGCCAACGCCGGGTTTTGATGAGTGGTATGTGTATGAGGCTGAGCCACCTCGTGAGCAGCATGCGGTATCGGTGAATCACTTTGAGTTTTCGGTACTTGATGAGCAAAGTGAGCAAGCGCGGGTTTTCTGGTCGCAAGTCGAGAGTTTCCAGCCTTTGCATGTATTGGGGGCTGGTGCAGGTTTCATGTTTGTACTCAGCCGTGATGAGCAGATTCACAGGCAATTACAAAAGATATTCGTCATGCACACTGACATATCAAATCCCGCAGCGTTTTTTCTCGCGCTTGGCGGGCTGCATGATGCCAGGTTTCATGCAAGCGTAAATCCGTCTGACAAGACACTGACGTTAGAGGTAGATGACATCAATATAAACTTGTTAGGTCTGCCTGAATATCCAGGAAAAGAGCCGGCCCTCTTCATTTTCTCAAATGTGGCAAGCGTAGATATGGATTATGATGTTGATGATGCCAGCAATTACCGTATCTACGACCTGGAAATAAAAACAGAATGGGATGCACGCAGAAGTACAATGAACATCTCCATATCCCGGGGTGGCAGGCTGTCTTTTCTATTTTCAACTGTAAAACGCATAGAATACTTGAGCAAATCTCCGCTTTGAACATTCGCCATACAGAAAAAATCTACATGGAAAACGCCCGCAGAAAGGCATTTATATTTTTGTCAGTCCACACGGTCGCAACCCTGGTATTGAGCCTGGGGCAGATGATGGATGTGCACTGGTTCAACCTGGATGAACATCGACTCAATAAACTTCATCTACATCCAGCGCTTGCAACAGCATCCATCTCAGTGTCATTGATACTGCTGTTCCTGCTATGGCTGAAAAACGAGCGAACCTACCGCTTCGCATACGTTCTGGCACTGGCTGGCTGTATTTATGGGGCCTTGCTGGCAATAACGAACGGCATACTATTTGGCTTCATGCTTGTTTACGGTGCGGTTTGCATTATTCATCTGCATGCGCCTTACGGATGGCCTGGTGTGAACAAGATGTTTTCCCATCCTGGCCGTCGTACTGATGGAGATAAAAAATAACGTACCTCACATCAGAATGAAAGAGGCAGATACCTTCACATTACTGTTATTTGAACACGGATAAAAAACTACATGGCCGAGATATTCCACTGTATTAATACGACTCCCGTAAAACTAGTTTCCAGCAGCATTGCTTATGAACCGGCACCTGTCATCCATATTGATATCTGCGAAGGTGAGCAGGTCGTAGCCGCTGCCCGCATCATGCATCCTTACCATGGCAGCATGCTGGACAGCAGCAATAAAGCAGAAGAAGAGCTTGAGCTGGCTGGCCGGAGAATCACTGGTCAATCAGATGATGGACAAAGCAGCCCGCACCTGGCTGGCGCAGGCCAGTGCAGAAATCGCCGCAGAAGCCGATGCAACACAACGCGCGAGCCTCATCGAAACCTGCTTCGCCCGCATGGTAGAACAAGCCTGGATACTACCCATGCGCCACACCCGCCACGGCATAGACTATGGCCCGCAACTCGGCGGCGTGACCCTCGCCCGCTGCGACTGGATGGATTTTCGCAAGCTGTGGTTGCGGCCTTGATTGGCAGTCTCCCAAAAAGCCGTAGAGTGCGCCGTGCATACCGTTGCCTGAGCTAATTTACAGTGACCTGTCTACTAAGGCTAACTTCCACCTGTCCTAAATAATCGCTTTCAGCAATATCTTATAAAGTCGAAAAACAGGCGATCCATTAACAATCGTAATGGGCATCATTATATTTATTCGATATCCCCAGGCGTCTCGCCAAGTTATCCTGCTGGTTTATTTCAATATTTGGGCGCATGATGAAACTGGCAATCCGACCACTTGTTATCTTTTTATCCTTAGGTATCGTGCCATGTTCTGCGGCGCTGGCTGCTGATGCCAAGGCGCAAACATCCATCAGCCTGAATGTTGATATGCGCGATGTAGACAAGAAGATAGTACATGCGACAGAAACCATCACCGTGCGCCCCGGCAAGATGACACTGGCTTACCCAAAATGGATACCCAACGAACATGCCTTCGCCGCCATAGACCAGCAAGTGAACCTGCGCATCAGCGGAAACAATAGCGATGTGGGCAAGGCCAGGCAAACGATCCCCTGGCGGCGCGATGCGCTTGATTTGTATAGTTACCATATCACGGTACCCGAAGGTGTCAACACGCTGGAGATCAAGACCGATTTCATTACTACGCCCAATGGCGAAACTGCAAAAGGCAGCGCCAGCAATGACCTGGCAGTGCTAAGCTGGAATAATTTGCTGCTTTATGCCTACCCCACGCCAGATACCCAGGTTGCAGACATTACCGTCATGCCCAGTCTGTTTTTGCCTGCAGGCTGGCGTTATGCAAGTTCACTGGAAACTGTCAGTGGCACGCCAGCCGTTGCTGCTGACAGTGCTTTAGTATTCAAACCAGTATCGCTGGAAATGCTGGTAGACGCACCCGTCATTGCCGGAAAAAACTTCAAGGAAATTCCGCTAGCGCCGGGAGCGAGGCAGCCGCATTATCTGGATATGGTGGCAGATACTCCTGCCAATATGGACATTAGCCCGCAGCAAATTGAACAGTTAGGAAAGATGATTACGCAGGGCGGCCTGATGTTTGGCAACCGGCATTATCGGTCTTACCGTCTTTTGCTCAGCTTGTCTGACCAGATAACTGGCCTGGCGGGAGACCATCATGAATCGCTGGACAGCCGCAGGCCAGCCCGCTTCATGACCGACCCCACCATGCGCCTGGCTTTCGGTGGCTTCATACCACACGATTTTGTCCATAGCTGGAACGGCAAATATCGCCGCCCCGCCGGGGCTGCTACTCCCAATTTCCAGGTTCCGCAAGATGGCGGTGGTTTGTGGGTACATGAAGGCCTGACCGATTATCTGGGTAACCAGCTCACTGTACGCGCTGGCATATGGACACCAGAACTATACCTGGATGCGCTGGCAGAAACCGTTGCACGTTTTGACCAACGTCCGGGCAAGACCTGGCGCAACCTGCAAGACACAGCAACCATGGCAATGATTTTGTGGAATAGCAGTGGAAGCTATAACAGTCTGCGCCGCGATGGCTTTGATTTTTACGGAGAAGGTGGCCTGATCTGGCTGGATGTGGATATGAGCATCCGCAACAAAAGCGGGGGTAAAAAATCACTGGACGACTTTAACCGTCTGTTCTTTGGCAATGGTGGTGACACTGACGCCAAGGTCGTACCCTATACCATACCCGAACTGGTCGCCGCTTTGAACTCAGTCGTGGCGGCAGACTGGCAACAATTCTTTGACGAGCGTCTGCTGTCCCTCAGTCCCAACGCACCGCATGGCGGCCTGACTCAGGGCGGTTACCGGCTGGTCTATCGCAGCACGCCCAATACCTTTGCGGCTTTACGTGGCAGCAATGGCTTCCTGTATTCCATTGCGGCGGCGATTGATGGCAACGGCATGGTCAGCGACGTGCTAGCTGATGGCCCGGCTGCACGCGCCGGTCTGGTACCCAACATGAAAATCACTTTGGTCAACGGCAAGAATTATTCCAAGAATGCCATGCAAGAAGCGATACGTCAGGCGCAAGGCACGGCGGAGACCATCACTGTAACAGTGCAAGATGCTGGTAACAGCCGCATAATCAATCTCGATTATCACGACGGCGAGAAATTTCCAGCGTTGGAAAGAGTGGCTGGAACAACAGACCTCATCACAGAAGCGCTCAAACCACTGGCTGAAAGCAAGAACAGGGATGCCCGTGGATAAACACTCTGCCGGAATTTTTATTTTTCAAATATGACGTTCATGTTCTCCGGCAGACTTTGGAGGATAAGTTAAGCCATACAACGCGCTGACGGTTCTCACGCTTCGATGCGGTTACCGTCAGCACGCATATATTATGGCGCACCGCATTAACCGTTTCATTGAAACGCAAAATTTCAGAAAAATAACTGATACATGCGTGATGTATTTTGTCCAAATCGATAAATTTATTTATCTTCCTGCGAAGGATGTTTTACAACGCACCCAAGATACTGAAATTGCATCAAAAAAATCAGTCTCTTTTCTTACTCCCCATCAACATAGAAAAATAGGTAATCACTGCCATGATCAGCCAGAAATAAAAGGAGCCGCGCACATCCCGCTTCTCTCCTATCCAACGCGTTGTTTCAGGTGCAGTACTCAGATATTCAATATCGACCTGATCATGCTTTTGGTATTTTTCCAGAATGTCTTTTGGCAGTTTTTTATTGACGCTGATTTTTTGATTGTCTGCTGTCGTGAAATTGATCATGGCTTCGTTTGTCACGGTCACATCAGGACTATGTCCACGCGATTTTCGTGTGTGAACGCTTTGCTCATATTTCCGGATTTGTTCAGTCTCGGCGACTTTTCCATGCTTGCTGAAGCTACGGTTTTCGAAAAAACCTGACACAGTCTCATAGCTACTATATGCCAAAAGGATGAGGATGAAAAAATTTGAAAAAAAGCGCGTGAACATAGAATTGATTTTCGATATGGACTAAAGCATGCAAGGCCCATTATCTTACGGTATTTTATTAAGTTCTAAAATGAGTGGCGCAAATATTAAGTAATCACCTGCTCACTTAGCTTCTCACTTAGCTTCTCACTTACTTCGGCCTGCTTCAAAACCTTTGCCGCCGCCACATATTTGGGCCGCCAGAACCAGAACAGTATCGCCCCCAGCGGGAAACCTGCAGTCAGCACGCACGGCGCATATTTGCTAATCGTCATCAAGGCTGCCCCAAACAGCTGGAATTGCAGCAGATTCAAACGATATTCGCCAGATGTCCAGTTCATTTGAATTGCGCCTATGCTCAGGATAATGAAGACGATCCACAGCCACTTGCGCTTGGGGATAGGCGTCTTGATGCAGGTGATCAGTGTGACGAGTATGAACAGGGGGACACAGACGGTAGCAATCAATACCAGGTAGTGCAATACCGATTTGCCAGACAATGTGAAGCGGTTCAGTTCTTCTTGCGAGCCATTGGCCTTGTGAACGCTAAAGGCGGTCACGATTAACTGAGTGTCGATGCGTTTCAAGGCCACAAACCCTACGGCCCAGCCATACTTCGTATGGTATTCGACAGTGAAATTGCCGGTCCAGACGCCATTGATGATATTGACTTGTGAACCGATCAGTTCAGTCGATAATATCTCACCACCAGGAAAATAAGCACTGATGCGCAGTAAATTATCGTCAGTCACCGTTGGCAGCAATTCTGGATCCAGCTTACTCTTCACATAGGCAAAATCATTGTCATGCACATGCTGGAGATAATCTTTTGCAAAAGCAGATTCTTCTTTGGGTATCAGCTTGTCTTCAAGAAAACCAGCTGATGCAAATGCAGGGATGCTTAATAATGCCATCAGCAGAATGGCCTTGATGAAGTTGCGCATGATGTTATCTTGCTGCCAGGGAGGCAACGTAAATTGATTTGCAGCATATTCTAAAACAAAAGACGCAGCATCAATTTATTTTATGTATCCGCCGGATGTGATTTCTGCATGCCGCGCTCATCCCACTTTGCCGTATGCGGAATTTGCATGTGGCGCATTGCAATCCACCTCCCGTTACGGCTATATCACGACTTTGATCAGACATTTTTCTGATGGCGCCATCCCGCTACTTGGAACCTTCCACCCGCAAGAATGCAATCAAGCCCTGCAAGGCCGCCGTCATGTGGCGTCTGCTGGAATAATACAGATAAAAGCCCGCGCGCATAGTCGCGAAATCAGGTAGCACTTCTTGCAAGCGGCCACTTTGCAGGTAGGGGTGTACATGGTCTTCTGCCAGGGCGGCAATGCCTGCACCGTTCAGGGCGGCTGCCAGGGCGAGGTTGGCGTCATTGACGATGAGATGGCCTGTAACCGCAATCTCCAGTGACTGCCCTTTGTCCATGAAAGCCCAGGGGATATGCACCTCGGTACTCGGGCGTTTGATGCGTATGCATTCATGCTTTTGCAAATCGCGCGGGATATGTGGCATGCCGTTTTTGGTGATATAACTTTTTGCAGCAACACAGACAAAGCGGCGCTCGGGGCCTATGCTGATGGCGATCATGTCTTGCGCCAGCAATTCCCCTTGTCGTATGCCTGCGTCATAGCGGCCCTTGGCCAGATCGACGGTTTTATCTTCTACCGAAATATCCAGCACGATATGCGGATAGGTTTTGTGGAATTCTGCCAGCCTTGGCGCGAGCAGCAATTCTGTCGCGACCCGTGGTGCGGTCAGGCACACTGTGCCCGCTGGTGTATCGCGAAAGTCATTGATGGCTTCTGTCGCCTTCTCCAAGCCTTCCAGTACGGGCCGTAAATGATCGAGCAATTGCTGGCCCGCCTGCGTCAGCGAAACACTGCGCGTTGTACGGTGCAAAAGCCGCACACCAACGCGGGTCTCCAGTTGCCGCATCACCTGGCTCAGGGCAGATGGTGTGACTTCCAGAAAAGCTGCCGCCCTGGCAAAGCTCTGCCTCTCTGCTATGGCCACGAAGGCCTTGAATTCTGCAAATTCACTCGCGCGCATCAGTCAATCCAATTCATTAGTGCAACTACATAGTTTAATAATATATTACTACATTATCTCGCCATAATAGTTCTCTATACTGAAGCCCTGTTCATCACTACACGAAAAAGGCTTCATCATGAAAACCAGCATCAAAACCGCTCTCATACTTGCCAGCACGCTGAGCCTGGCAATAGCGATCTCAGGCAATGCCAATGCGCAGGCCCAGGTGCCAGAAAAAACCCGCGCAGCAACACCCATGGCCAAGTTCCAGGCCCCCGGTTTTTACCGCATGATGCTGGGCAGCTTTGAAGTCACGGTATTGTCAGACGGCACGGCAACCCGCCATGTCGATGAAATCATGAGCAAACCTGAAGAAGTGTGCGCCGCCTACGCCCATCATCATGAAGAGCTGCCTGCTGAACTGTCGATCAATACCTATCTGATCAACACCGGCAGCAAACTCTTGCTGGTCGATACCGGCGCGGGCGAGTTGTTTGGCGCTGCCGGCGATGGCAGTGGCAGCAGCAACAGACTGATACGTAATCTGCGCGCTGCCGGGTACCAGCCTGAGCAGGTCGATGCGGTCTTGCTCACGCATATCCATGGCGACCACTCTGGCGGCCTATCGGCTGGCGGGAAACGCCTGTTCCCGAATGCTGATGTGTATGTCGATAAAAACGATGCAAACTATTGGTTGAGCACGGCCCAGGCTAATGCAGCGCCGGCAGCAAAACAACTGACATTTACCCAGTCACGCGCCACCGTGAACCCGTATGCCGATGCTGGCCGCCTGAAAACTTTTAGCGGTGCGCAAGAACTATTCGCAGGTGTCAGCAGCATCCCTTCGTACGGCCATACACCGGGCCACACCGCCTACCTGATCAGCAGCCAGGGCAAAAACTTGTTGTTGTGGGGCGACCTCATACATGCCGGTGCCGCCCAGTTCAAAGACCCGACGATCACCATCGCCTATGATTTTGATGCTGCGGCTGCGGTCAGATCACGCCTGTACTTGTTGCAACTGGCTGCCAGCAAGGGCTATCTGGTTGGCAGTGCGCACATATCCTTCCCTGGTCTGGGCCATATAGGCAGCACGGCAACAGGCTATGAATGGCTGACCGCGCCATATCAGATTCAGGGGACTTATTAAAAGAGGGGCATGGCTGAAGAAGGCATAGAACGCGGCAGCGGGAGCGCATAGCCAGCAGCAGGCAAATGATGGGCGAGCAGGCTCGAATCTGCTACCATCATCAAAACCTCTCGCTACCGCCATCATCATGAAAAAGACTATCTACCTGTGCCTGTCCGCTGCCCTGTTCATGACTTGCCTGCCTGGGATATCGCAAACCCTGGCAGAAGCAGATGCCGCCTATTTTCGCCAGGATTACAAAACGGCCTTTGACATGTACAAGAAACTGGGAGATGAAGGCGATGCAGCGGCGCAGTATCAGCTTGGCCATTTGTACGAAAGCGGGCGCTATGTGTCGCAAAGCTTTGACAATGCTGAACCCTGGTACCGCAAATCGGCTATGCAGGGTTATGCCAAGGCGCAAGCCAATCTGGCCTGGTTATATGTGAATGGCAAAGGTGGCCTGGCGAAAGACGTACTGCAAGCCGTGCTATGGTACGAAAAGGCCGCCGCTCAGGGTGACAGTGAAGCCCAGGAGCGCATTGATAATCTGTACAACTTTTACCCTGACCTGAGAGCATCGGTGGCACGGCAAAAAGAAACTGTCATTGAAAAGAAGCAGCAAGAAATCGCGGCACAACGGCAGACTGAATTCAATGCACAGTCAGAAAAAACCAGGCAAGAGTCACTAACCTGCATGAGCAAACTGGCGGATGATCCCAGGACATTATCACTGGCAAGCAAATTTGCGCTGGACAGTAAAAAAGCCGCCAGCATGGAAATGCTGGCCAATACCAGCAAGCCTGGTGCCAAGGACAAACCAGCACTATCGTACATTGTGGGCGAATGGGAAAGATGCATAGATATCCAGATGGAACCACGCCGCAAGTTCTTGCCACCAGAAGTCGATAGCCTGATCAGCAGCTACCGGTTGGAATTGCGCACTGGTTTTGCTGATCTCTACGCGGGCAAATCTTCGTATGGCGACATGGCAAGACTGCGCGCCAAACTGGATATAGATTTCAAACAAAAACTGGATGCATTGACTGCCAAATTCCAGGCGCAGGAATTTGCCGAGGCCAAACAAAAACAAGAGGCTGAAGCACAAAAACGCTATGCAGAGGCTCAAAGCCAGCAACAACGTGAAGCAGAAAAACAAAGGCAGGCAGACGCCCGCCGCGCTCTGGACATGCAAGAAGCCCAGGCACATGCCCAACTCGAACAAACCAAGCAGTTGCAAAGAAATGTCGATTTCTTGCAAGGTCTGCAAATGCAGCAAATGTTTAATCCACGTCCGCAGCAGCAACAGCAGCAGGTGGTACAACAGGTTGACAATAGCGTTTACGTTCAGCAGGCACCACCGCCTCCGCCGCCCCCGCCAACGCCATCGCGCCGGGTGAATTGTTCATCAACGCGCTTGGGTAATACGGTGACGACGAATTGTTTTTGAGCCCCGTGCAATTGCATTGACGGTTCATAACGCATTTCTGAACAAATACTGTATCTTGTTCCCCTTGATATTTTTTCAAACAAAGACTTTATTATGCATTGGCGCAATCACCCTGCACTGAAAAGCAAACTGCATCCTGACTATCCTGACGACCTGCAAGTCATCGTGCACGATGGTGGGCCACGCTTGACAGAGCGCCGCCCGGAACTGGTCTGGGTCAGGATAAGCGGTCTCGAAAATGAAATGCTGAGTGGCACGGTCTTGAATGCGCCAACACAATTACAGTCGGCGCGACAAAATCAACACATACAATTTGCGCTGGCTGGCGTAGAACACCCGGTCATGCTGACTGCAAAATACCTGCAAGAGAAATCTGCCTGGAATGTCCAGCCTTGTGACAAGTGCGGTTTTACACATCTGTTTGATGCGCCGTCAGACTTGATCAAAGTCATTTTCCCCAACATACCAGCAGATGCAGAGATGGAAGGTTTTACCAGCTTTTGCCCTCTTTGTGGTGGAGTGCAAATCATAGAATCCAGAAACATTGCACCACTTACTGAAGTCAAACGCCCGTGGTGGAAATTCTGGTCATCCTGAACGCAAATGCCAGATGTGATATCTGAGCAGCAAAGACAGTAGCTCATCGCCCGCATTTTCTTGCATCAAACAAGGGCGCGACACATCAATGACACAGTAAAGGCGCAGAAACATACACGCACATCCGGCATGTCTGTTCCTGCTTGCTCTCACCTTTCTACGTCTATCAACATAAAATCAACTCAGGGGCAATTACCAATGATGTAATAGCCAGCTGCCGTCTGCGCCAGCGTCTTGGTGTAGAACAGGTTATCCAGCCCCATGTTCTGGTTGGAACCATTAGCCAGTGCATAGCCGCCACTATCATGCGCGCGCCCGGCCTGTACGTGGGCATAGTTACTCGCAGTCACCGCGCTGCACGTCCAGCTTGATGCAGTAGTGACGCTGATAGCAGCAGACAAGGCACTCTCACCACTGCTGCCCACGGCAGAAGCAGCAAAGCTGTAGCTGGTACTGGCGGTCAGGCCGGTAACGGTATAACTGGTGGCGCTGAGTGGTGACGCGGTGATTTTTGTGCCATTGCTATACAGGTTATAGCCAGTTGCGCCGCTGACTGTATTCCAGCTCAGCGTTACGCTGGTTGCCGTTGGTGTGCCTGCGCTCAAGCCGCCTGGTGCCGATATCACTGGCGCAGTACCCACCAAAAATTGCGGGATAGCACAACTGGCCGATACCTGGCCCAGATTGTCGGTAGCACTGACCGTACCCGTGTAATAACCGCTAGCGAGGTTATAGCTTTTGCTAAAGCTGCTGCCGCTGCCTGCTGCGGTATCGTTGACAGCGCTGGGGCCACTAAGACTGACGGCGTAGCTGCTGATGCTACTGCTGGCAGTGGCAGCACCATTGATGGTGGCGCTGGTGGCAGTGATGCCTGAGCTGGAACAACTGCTCATTACCGGTGCAGGCACTATCGATGCCCGCAGATTATTCCTGAACCAGAAGTCCATCAAAAACACCGGATAGTTGATCTTGGTGCTATCAACATAATGGCTATTCTGGCCGCCACTACCCGCAGGCCATGCATGGCCCATGCCGCTGACGGTAATCTCATGCGTGCGCAGTTTGCCATTGGCATCGGTATACGGGATATTGGTGCCGCCAGTTGCGATGCTGACGCTGCTGCCTTGGGTGAAATTACCACCATACACCTGACGCATGGCGGCCACATCCATGGGGCCATAGGCTTGTGCGACCGTATAGTCACTGGTACCCCAGACTGCACCAGCAATCTGGGTCGCAAATTTTGCAGCATTGCTACCCGCCATAGCCTGGCATTTGCTGGCTGCGGTGGCAGCAATATAGCCTGAGGGTACAGCACCGATCTGCAAGGTAGTGGTGCCGGGTGGCGGGCCAGCATTGATGCCTACACCGGCAAATACATCAGGTGCCAGGCAAGCCAGCACCATAGCTTCGCCACCGCCGGATGACAAGCCGGTGACATACACCTGATTAGGGTCAATCGCATATTGCGGATTGCTGACAAAGCGGTTGACCAGGTCCAACAAAATCGCATCATGTCCTGCTGCGCTGCGGGTGTGCGTGGTATTGGCATAGTCCCAGCAATGATTGCTATAGACATTGCCGGTCGCATTTGGGGCCAGGATGACGGCACCATATTGCTCGGCCACCGCCTTCCAGTTAAAGCCCTTGTCGCTGGTTTTATCGATCACGTCACCAGAGGCGGTCTGGGTGCAGCCGTGCAGCACCAGCACCAGTGCACGTTTGCCTGCCAGCACGGGTTGTGCGGCAGGCCAGTAAAAATAACCTGTGAGGTTGCCGCCATTGACGCTGTCAGCCGCCCAGGTTTGCTGGCTACTCCAGCTGCCTGGCCCGGCTGTGACTGCATGGGCTGTCAGGCTGGCCAGCAATGTGCAGGCGATCAGCATGACTGCCCGCAACATGGTCTTGATATGGTTCATTGTTGTCTCCGTTATTTTATTTATATAATTTGAAGCAGTTTGTGGGCCCTGTTTTTTGCACACCAATCGCTTTGCATTTATGCGGCGAAGATGCCACGAAGATACGACTAAGATTAGCTCAGCAAAGTGTTTCCCCATAGACCCGGCAACCAGGGTGGACATACGTCCACATTCCTGGTTTTGTTTTGGTGATGAACGCAATACGTACACGCGCACGCGTGCACACACCAGCTCAAAAAATGAGCTAAAAAAAAACAGTTGAAGTTCTTGTCTCCTGATTTTTTTGGAATTCCATCTGGGCAAGCGCGGGCCAAACCAGATGCAGACCTGTACAGGTAACAATCATGGTAAATCATTATTTTGCGAATACAAGACAAACAGGCTGTGCAAATCTGCACATTTAGCTGGAGAAAAAACGCATGCTTTTTTGTATCAATGTGAGCATTAGCCCGCCCGCAATTTGATACAACAATCGCTACTGTCTCAGGACAACACTAGCCTTTATCACCTCGCCTTGCCCGGACACGGTATCATGCCCTCATGTCCAGCTCGCTTAACGTCGCCATGAAAAATAATCCAGGCTGTATCCTGCCCAGTCTTGTTCTGGCCTTGTTCGCCCTCCCCTGCCATGCCCAGAGCAGTGTCACACCGCCACAGCCCTTGATGATCAGTGCAGAACGCTTCGCCGCCTTGCGACAAGAACCAGCGCGCTGGGCAGCCTTGCGCAAGCGCTGTGATAAGGAATTGACGCAACCCGCCCATGCAGTGGCAGATTACAGCCCGGCACGTCATTACACGGCTGACGGCGTCAGCCATGACCCCAGCGGCAAATACCTGAACACAGATGCCGGGGTAGCTTATCGCGCAGCCCTCTGCTACCAGCTCAGTCACAACATCGTATATGCGCGCCATACCCAGCAGATCGCTGATGCATGGGGCAAAACGCTGACACATGTATCAAAAGACCAGGGTGCGGCTGAGCTCAATTTCAATATCCCGCAACTGGTCATCGCCGCCAGTTGGGTGCGCAATGCAAGCCCTTGGGATGACGGTGACTTCATCAGCATACTGCAAAATGTAGTGCTGCCACTGTCACATGCCGACAAGGCCAATAATCACGGCAATTGGGGCGTGCTGATGGATGCCAGTATTGCCGCCTATACCGGCAACAGCAAGCAACTGGAACGCGCGCAACAGCGCTGGCAAACCCTGTTATTAAACCAGGTTGCAGAAGATGGCAGCATGCCGCTGGAAATTTGCCGCAGCAACACCAATAATTTTTGCGGCGGCCCCGACAAAGGCATCAACGGCATCAGCTACACCCATTACACCCTGCACCCCGCCACCATCACGGCAGAAATTTTTATGCAACTCGGTAAAAATTTATACCAAACCGAAGCTGGCAAGAAACTGTCACTGGCGTACCAGCGCGCTGCGGAATGGACGCGTTACCCTGAACGATTCCCCTACTATGCCAGTAACCAGGGCAAGCTCAATGGCATTAACAACACCGCCTATTTCCTGATCCTGCAAGCTCAGTACATGAATGAAGACGCCGCAAAAGTCATCCAGCAGGGCAAGCCAGGTTCAAACAGCTTGGAACTGGTGCTGTTGTATGGTCGTTGAGGAAGAACGCATAGTCACCATCATTCGTGCCATTTACAATATCATCTACACACCAGCCTTAAAGGAACCCAGCACATGAACACCGTATTCGCCGCCCCCGTGTTTGACACCACCGTGATTTTTGAAGGCAAAGAACTCTTCAAAGGCAAAAGCGCGGCCGAGAACTGGGCCAAAAAACTCGGTGCAGAACTCGAATGCGCCACCACCGTAGAAAAGATAGGCACAGGCTGGGCGATAGTCGGCAATGTTGATGGTGAGGATTGTGTCTGGGCGATTTTGAGGCAGAGGTTGAAGAAAATCAGTAAGGAGTGATGGGTAGATACAATGCTTTTTGTTGGGCACTTTATGATATGCCCTGTGCTGGTGTTGCATTCTGTGGCAAATGAACATTGCCGTATGTGCTACGCACATAAGGTACATTGCAGCGCAAGCTACTCACTGATTAACATTTTATGCAAGTTCTTGGTACGATCATTTTTCTCATGGCCGCTTGCTTCTCGTGGTGGCTGGCATTCCAATTCTCATCAATCGCCGGAGTAAACGGAGCTTTGATTTTCCTGGCGCCCATAGTGCTGATGATAGTCCCTATTGCAGTCCGCGCTTTTAAAACAAAGTCTGCTACCTTAGGCGCATTTTTGCTGGCCATCGCGCCAGCTCTGGGTGCATTAAATTTTTTGCCCTGGGTGATATTCTGCGAAATCGGCGAACTCTTGCTAGGTAAGAATGCAGATAATGTAGTAATTTTCGCGCAGGTATTTACAGTGCTGCCGTGGATTTTTGTCGCCTGCTCTATCTTGATACCGACAAAGAAAAGTGGGCAAATCTGATCAGAGTGCACGTAAAACCAGGCAAGGCTACAGGGCATAGTGATGTAGGGTACATTGCAATGCATGGATCATCGTATAACCCCAAGGTATATAAGAGCCAAGTCGCTGGATGCCGGATCAAGTCCGGCATGACGGTGTTGAGGCCAATTGCTGACGATGGAAGTTACGGTGCACTAAGCAACAGATCAAAAAGCGGCTTGTGAGCACGTATTTCTGGATTTAAATGCAAATAGGCAAACCCGTCATGCCGGACTTGATCCGGCATCCAGTGACGTTGCTTGTGCATTAGTCAGGGTGTTTTGCTGCCGGTATCAAGCTGCTTTTGCGACTTCGCTTGAACTGGGTGACACGGTTTAAAAACACTGGATGCCGGATCAAGTCCGGCATGACGATGTTGGGGCTGTTGGTTAAGGCTGGTGGTTAAAAATGCGGGCGCCTGTGTGCAAAGCCGGCAGAGCGCCGTTTCAAAGCACCACAAAAACTAATGCACGCGCCGTTCAGGCAACATTCACAAAAACTCCACCAGTTGCCCACTGACGCTACGCAGGCGCTGGCTCATCAGTTTGGCCAACCGGGCCAGGATTTGTACTGCCAGCGCTGGCTTTTCGCGGATGATGCGCTGGTAATTGTCTTTGGTCAGCAGGAGCAAGACACTGGTTTGTGAGGCGAGGCAGGTGGCGGAGCGTTTTTCGCCATCAATGATGGACATCTCGCCTATGGTCTTGCCGTGGCCTACCGAGACGATGCGGTGCGGCGTGCCGTCAAGATCAGTCTTGAGTATCCCGACTTCGCCCTTGACCAGCAGGCCCATGTAGGAACCGGCTTCACCTTCCCTGAAAATGGTCGTGCCTGCAGAGACTTCATAACATTGCAGATAGGCCGCCAGGGCCTCGATGTCTTTCCAGTCCAGGTCGGCAAACAGTTGCGATTCAGAGACCATGTCGCAGATATCACGCGACTGGAAGGTCGTGCCTGCGCCAACGAGGCGGAAACCTGGCAAAGCTTGATCTGGGTTCATTTTTTGCACCTGTCCGATTTTTTGCTTAACTCACTATTCCGCAAGAAAGCTTTTCAAGAAACCTTTTAATAACTAGCCAGTTTGGCTCACCAGTATTGTCATAGTTTATCGCAATCATGGCAATTGCAACAGCGTCAGCGCGATGTTGCCATCATGTCTCTTTATTGGTGATGGAATGCGCTCTGCATGGATAAATACCTTTGATACTGGATATTGGTGTGTGCTACGTTCTGCATCGTTTCTTCGCAGGCGACGTGACAAACAATGACATTTAGCAAGAGACGTGGATTTCAGCATGCACTGGTGGGGTATAATTTTAATTGCAATATTACCATTTTCGGAGTGATGGCTATGTCACAGCCATGCGAAGGAAAGGGAATGTTCCTTTTCCTGGCTTCTATCCCCCAAAAAAATGAAAAAGTACCTGAATATCGTTTTATTATCTCTTGCAGCCATAAGCACTTCTCCTGCACACGCGCAGCATGACGAATGGAAATCGCTATACGCCGATGCCAGTTCTCTTCAAAAAAAGGGCATGTATACAGCGGCTCTCACAGTAGCTCAACAGTCATTGAAACTTGCCATGGATCTGGATCCAGAACATCCCAATGTGGCAACCAATCTGGTTCTCATTGCTAACATCTACGAAAAACAACAGCAATTTGCCGAGGCCGAACTTCATTACAAACATGCACTGGCCATCAATGAAAAAGTGTATGGGCCAGATAGCAAGAATGTGGCACACATTCTGGGCTCTATGGGCATGATTTGCCAAAAACAGAAAAAGTATGCGGAAGCAGAGACCGTATTCAAACGCGCACTGGCAATCATGGAAACACAGTCCCCGGTGAATCAATTTTATGTCGCAAATGCCTTGCAAAGGCTCGCTTCTAACTACCTGTACCAGCATAGAACCGCAGAGGCTGACTTTGCTTATCAGCGCGCAATACCTATGTTTGAGCAAGACCTCGCGACAAATCCGCGTGATCTGGCAATAGTCTTGACATACATTGCAAAATCTTATGAGTCACAAGGAAAATACGCACATGCAACGCCTCTGCTTGAGCGAGCATTGACCGTAAGGGAGCAAATGTCTGTGCCGGAAAATCGTGATGTCTCAGTCAGCCTTATGTATCTGGGCGACATTTATCTGCTACAGGCAAAGTATGCGGAAGCATCTTCCGTACTGATGCGTGCGCTGGCAATCATGGAACAAACGTTGGGGCGCGAGCATCTTGGTGTGGCACAAATCCTGACCAGCATTGCAAAGCTCCAGGAAAAACAGGAGTCCTACAATGAAGCGGAGTCTTCCTTGAATCGTGCACTGGAAATTGTCAAGCATGCCGCTGGTGATCGTCGGGCCGCCAAATCAGATGTTGTGGGCGCACTTGCAAAACTGCATGTCTTGCAAGGAAGATATGCAGAAGCCGAGCCCCTGTTTACCGAAGCGCTTGCCATCGATATGGCAGTGCGTGCAGAAAGCCTTGAAATGGCGAAAACTTTGAGAGGGCGTGCCGAACTCTACAAGATGCAGAAAAAATATGCTGGGGCAGAACCCCTGTATCAGCATTCAATGACAATCGAAGAAAAGACACTAGGCCCGGATCATCCAACTACGGCTCAGGGCATTTACAACTATGCTTTTTTCTTGCAGAGCCAGAAAAAGTACCGCGAGGCTGAAGCTTTATATATACGTTCACTCAAGGTTTTTGAAACAACGTACAGCCCGGACCATCCGCAAATAACTGAAAACATACTCAGGATCACCATAATTTATATTAATCAAGCCAAGTACTCTGACGCTGAATTGTTAGTAAAAAACTGGCTTGCCATGGCAGAAAAAATCCTGGGCAAAGACCACGTAGAAATAGTAAGACAACGAAATCTGCTTGCAGAAGTGTTGCGACATGCAGATCAGAAGGAAGACGCAAAGCAGCCCGAACTGCGTCTCCAAAAGAAGAATATGTAAGCCATCCAAGGATTACATTCCAGCCTGTTCTGTCTATGCCAATTAGCTCTTACAGACTCACATCGCCATCCGCATACGCCTGATATCCCGCAATGGCGGCTCACCAAACAGCCGTGTGTATTCACGGCTGAACTGGGAAGCGCTTTCATAGCCTACCCGTATGGCGGCGCTGCTGGCGTCTATGTCTTCGACGAGCATGATCTGGCGGGCGTTTTGCAGGCGCAAGTGTTTCAGGTATTGCAAGGGGCTCATGCCTGCCACGGTACGGAAGTGCAGCCTGAAGGTGGAGGCGCTCATGTGGGCCTTGCTGGCCAGCTCGTCAATGGCAACATCCTCGGTGTAATGTTGCTTAAGCCAGGCGATGACGCGGGCAATTTGCTGGCCGGGTGAACCAGCCGTGACCAAATGGCGCAAGACCGGGCCATGCTCGCCATTGAGCAGACGGACGATGATCTCTTGCTGTATCAGCGGCGCCAGCATGGGCACGAGCTGCGGTTCATCGAGCAGGCGCACCAGGCGGGTGATGGCATCGAGCAAACCTTCCTCCATGGTCACAACGGACATCGCCAGCGATGTCGTGGCTTTGAGGGGCGCGGCGAATGTCATACCAGCGGCGCACTGGGTGATGGCCAGGGCATCGAGCATCAGGTACATGCCCAGAAATGGCTGCGCGCTGCTGGCAGCGGTCACATAAGACACTACCGGCAGATCGACCGAGGTGACCAGGGATTGTCCTGGCACATAATCAAATACTTCTTCTCCCAGATTCACGCGCTTGCTGCCTTGCACGGTCACACCCAGCCCCAGACCATAAAAACAGGGCATGGGGTCGGTGACCTTGCTGCGCCTGACCATGATCAGCCCCGGCACCTGGGTGGTGCAATCACCATCCGCCTGCAGGATATTGCCGACCAGCTCAGCGAGTGAGTGATTAGAAGGGCTTGGCGAATGATTTGCTGCTGTCTGTTGCTGGGTCTGCATGATTTGGCTGTGCGTTTTTTGATTATCGTAGCCTACCATTTCCAGGGTAGTGTTTTCAATTTCTGCTGAGCATTCATCGAAATAGGCAAGAAATGCATCAGATCAGGCAAACGCTTTTTGAGGTATCAGGCAGACAATGGCCGTCAATAAAGAATTCTGCCAGGACTTGTCAATGAAGCATGCACTGATCATCAACGCACACCAGTTTTATGAGGGCATTTCCAGCGGCAAGCTTAACCTCAGCATGGCCGACATCATCAAGACAGAGCTGCAAAACCGCGACTACCAGGTCAGGCAAACCCATATCGAGCAAGGCTATGACATCAATGCCGAAGTGCAGAATCACTTGTGGGCAGACCTCATCATTTTGCAGTCACCCGTGTACTGGTTTGGCACGCCTTGGATATACAAAAAGTATGTCGATGAAGTTTTCACGGCAGGCCTGATCCAGCAAGGCTTCCTGAATGGCGATGGCCGCACGCGTGAAGACCCCAGCAAGCAATACGGCAGCGGCGGCAAGATGCAAGGCAAGAAGTATATGTTGTCGCTGACCTGGAATGCACCTGCAGCAGCCTTTGGCGACACCTCACAATCTTTATTTGAAGGCAAGACGGTAGATGATGTCTTTATTGCCAATACAGCCAATTACAAATTCTGCGGGGTTGATGTCTTGCCCGCTTTCTCTTGCCATGACGTGGTGAAGCAGCCTGATATTGACAATGACATGGCAAGGCTGCGCGCTCATCTGGCGAATGTCATCTGAATAAATACCAACGCTCTTACACACACCGGAGGTTTTCATGATCAATTCAACTATTAATGGCAAGAACACCAGCGTCGATGTCGCACCCGACACGCCTGTGCTATGGGCCTTGCGCGATACCCTGGGCCTGACCGGTACCAAGTTTGGCTGCGGTGCCGCCCTGTGCGGTGCCTGCACCGTGCATTTGAACGGCCAGGCGATACGTTCCTGCATCACGCCTATCTCTTCTGTCGCCGGGCAAAAAATCACCACCATCGAAGCCATTGGTGAAGACAAGGTTGGCAAGGCCGTGCAGGCCGCCTGGATCAAGCACGACGTTGCCCAATGCGGTTACTGTCAAAGCGGCCAGATCATGAGTGCCACTGCCCTGCTCAAAACCAAGAAGAAGCCCAGCGATGCCGACATCGACAGTGCCATGTCAGGCAATATCTGCCGCTGTGGTACCTATGTACGCATCCGCGCTGCCATTCATGACGCCGCATCCACCTTGGCCTGATCAGGAGAATCAACATGCATTTTGAAGCCCGTTTGAATGAACTGCCACGCCATTTGCAATCCCTGTTGCAATCCACCAGCCCCGCAACTGGCGCAACTGGCCTCAGCCGCCGCAGCTTTTTGAAGATGGCAACTGCCAGCGGCTTTGCCCTGGGTTGCTACCCCATGCTGGCGATAAGCCAGGACGCTGCCGCCAAGGCACCCGCCGGTTTGAAACCAACCGAGCAGCCCGGCGCCTTTGTCCAGATTGCCAAGGATGGCACGGTCACAGTGACGATTAACCGCCTGGAATTTGGCCAGGGTGTGCAAACCGCCCTGCCGCTAATACTGGCAGAAGAGCTCGATGCCGACTGGAGCAAGGTCAAGTATGCCAACGGCAATAACCACCCTGCCTATGTCGATCCCGCATTTGGCATGCATTTGACGGGTGGCTCGAATACCATCGCCCATTCTTATACCCAGTACCGTGAGCTAGGTGCGCGCACCCGTGCCATGCTGGTGCAGGCTGCGGCGACACAATGGGGTGTCGATCCCTCTGGCCTGCGTACAGAAAAAGGCGTGGTCGTCGGGCCAGGCGGCAAAAAACTGACGTATGGCGAACTGGCTGAAGCCGCCATGAGTTTGCCAGTGCCAGAAAAAGTCGTGTTGAAAGACCCCAAGAGCTTTAACCTGATCGGCAAACCCACAGGTCGCCTTGATGCCAAGGCCAAATCCACAGGCACCCAGGACTTTGGCATTGATATGCACCTGCCCGGCATGTTGACGGCGGTTGTCGCGCGTCCGCCGGTATTTGGTGCCAAACTCAAGTCTGTCGATGATACGGCGGCCAAAGCCATCAAGGGTGTCAAGGCGGTGGTACGTGTGCCGGTGGATCGTGGTGGCGAAGGCGTGGCCATTATTGCGACTGGCTACTGGCCAGCCAAGCAGGGGCGCGATGTGCTGAAGCTGGAATGGGATCTGGGCAGCGTAGAAAAAGTCGATAGCGTGAAACAACTGACCAGCTATAAAGAATTGGCCAAGCAGCAAGGCGCATTGAAGTACAACGACGATGTATCAAAGATCGCCACAGCGCCACATAAACTGAGTGCAGAATTCAGCTTCCCTTACCTCGCCCATACCCCGATGGAGCCTTTGAACTGCACCGTCGCCATCAAAGGCGACAAGGCAGAATTGTGGATGGGCACGCAAATGCCTGGCCTGGATGGTTTTGCGGCATCCGCCGCGCTGGGGCTGAAGCCGGAAAACATCGCCGTGCATACCCAAATGGCCGGTGGCGGCTTTGGCCGTCGTGCCATTCCTACCAGCGATTATGTGGTGGAAGCCTGCCATGTCACCAAGGCAGCAGTCGCCGCTGGCCTGGATGCGCCAGTGCGTACACTGTGGAGCCGTGAAGATGACGTCAAGGGTGGTTACTACCGCCCCATGCATGTACACAGGGCAGATATCGGTTTTGATGCGCAGGGCAATATCCTCGGTTGGGACCATGTCATCGTCGGCCAGTCCATCCTCAGCGGCTCGCCATTTGAAGACATGATGGTCAAGAATGGTGTCGATGCGACTGCGGTGGAAGGTATGAAAGAGCCGTATGAGATGCCTATGCGCCTGTCTGTTCATCACCCCAAGATCAATGTGCCGGTCCTGTGGTGGCGCAGTGTAGGCTCTACCCATACCGCCTTCGTGATGGAAACCCTGCTCGATGAAATTGCACAGACCACCAAACAAGACCCGGTGGCCTATAGATTGAAACTGATGGGTGACAAACATCCACGTCATAAAGCTGCGCTGGAACTGGCGGTTGAAAAATCAGGTTATGGCAAAAAGAAATTATCGGCAGGCCGCGCCTATGGGGTGGCCGTGCATGAATCCTTCTCGTCCATTGTTGCTTACGTCGTTGAAGCGTCCATCAAAAATGGTCAGCCCAAATTGCACAAGGTCACGGCTGGCGTGCATTGCAATCTGGCGGTCAACCCCAAAACGGTGGAAGCACAGGTACAGGGTGCAGCACTGATGGGCTTGTCGATGTGTCTGCCAGGTGCAGCGATTACGCTCAAGGATGGTGTGGTCGAGCAAAGCAATTTCGGTGACTTTGTCGTGCCACGCATTACCGACATGCCGCTGGTTGCCGTGCACATCGTGCCTAGTGCCGATGCACCTACCGGCATGGGTGAGCCAGGCCTGCCCGCCTTGGCCCCGGCATTTGCCAATGCCGTTGCCAGAGCGGGTGGCAAGCGCTGGCGTGAGCTGCCTTATAAACAAGTATAGACAAGCTAAGCTCAACCCAGTTAAGGTCAAAGCATGGAAAATCTCGATACCCTGGTCTTGCGCACGGCGCTGAACTGGCATGCGCAAGGCTTGCCAGTTATCCTCGTCACGGTGGCACGCACCTGGGGTTCTTCACCACGCCCGCCGGGGTCGCTGATGGCGATCAATGGGCGCGGTGAAACCGTGGGCTCGGTATCGGGTGGTTGCATAGAAGATGATCTTATCCATCGCATCAGGGAAGAAGGCGTGCAGGCCGTTTGCGCAGGCAACCTGCCGCTGGTGCTGCGCTATGGCATCTCGGCAGACCAGGCGCATCGATTTGGCTTGCCCTGCGGTGGTACGGTAGAGCTGGTGCTGGAGCCAGTTTCTGCCCATAGCCGCCTTGATGATTTATTGCTCGCTTGCGAGCAGCGCCGCAGCGTTGAGCGCACACTGGATTTGCAGACCGGCCATGCTAACCTACAAGCTGGTCAGTACGATGGCTTGCCAAGGCTGGATGATCACAGGCTCATCACTTACCTCGGCCCACAGGCTCGTATCATCGTCATCGGTGCCAGTGACCTGTCGCGTTACCTGTGCCAGTTCGCTCTAAGCCTGGGATTTGCCGTCATCGTCTGCGACCCGCGTGAAGAATACCGCGCCAGCTGGCAATTGCCGGGTGTAGTCGTCAGCCATGAAATGCCGGACGACCTGATACTGCGCCTGCAACCCGACAAGCGCACCGCCGTCATCGCCCTCACCCATGACCCCAAGCTCGATGACCTGGCCCTCATCGATGCCCTGCAATCAAATGCTTTCTACGTTGGCGCTATCGGCTCACGCCGCAACAGCCAGCAAAGACGCGAACGCCTGCACATCCATTTTGATATCCCGCAAATCACCCTGCAAACCCTGCACGGACCAGCGGGCCTGTACATAGGCAGCAAGACCCCGGCAGAAATCGCGCTGTCCATCATGGCAGAAATTGTCGCGATCAAGAATGGCATACCACAGCCAGCCAGCACGCCTGTTGTGCTTGGCAAGGCGATCTATGAAAGCCAGCTGCAGCAAGAGATGAACGGCGCCATCTGCGCCATCTGAGTTTGTAGCTGCTCATCTCTTGCTCTAACTCTTGCTCTAACTCTTGCTCTGACTCTTGCTCTAACTCTTGCTGCGGCGTGATGTTGCCTGGCCTGCATTCGTCCTGACTACCACCTGATCCCCCTCCACTGCGACTTCTCTCCAGCCCATCCATACCCTGCGGCAATCTCATGTCACAAATTAACAATTGGACGATAACAATTGACAAAAAGTGAATAATATTGCAAGATTTTGTGGCAATATTTTTGCATACCTGATCATCTCAAGGAGGATGTATGACATTTGAACGCAAGGACGTATCAAAACTGGGTTCTGACTGGAACGATACGCTGGTCTGGTATGCAAAAGCAGTGGGCAAGCTGCAGGAAAGGCCGCTGGCATCGCGCACCAGCTGGCGGTTTCTGGCGGCCATGCATGGCTTTAATGAAGTACTCTGGTCGGCTCATGGCTATTACAGCAGCGGCGAGGCCTTGCCCTCGGACAGTGACAAAGCCAGGTTCTGGGACCAGTGCCAGCATCAGAGCTGGTATTTTTTGCCGTGGCACCGTGGCTACCTCGCATCGTTTGAAGCCATCGTGCGCAGTGCCGTGGTTGAGCTTGGTGGCCCGGCAGACTGGGCGCTGCCTTACTGGAATTATTTTGACCCTGATTCACGCTCTGTGCCACCGGCCTTTCTGCAAAAAACCATGCCTGACGGCTCACCCAATCATCTGTATGTCGAAGCCCGCTATGGCGATGGCGAGGGCAACTTCATCGTGCTGCCTGGCGACGTCTCGCTAAATGCCCTGAAAGACCATGCCTTCATCGGTGGTAACACCGGTGGCAATACCGGCTTTGGCGGGCCAGACACCAAATTCAATCATGGCAAGGGTGTTAACGGCCATCTCGAATCTGACCCGCACAATACCGTGCATGGCCTGGTTGGCGGCCTGGCTGACCCTGCGCATGAAGAAGACAGCACGACCTATGGGTTGATGTCCATCCCCGCCACCGCCGCGCTCGACCCCATCTTCTGGCTGCACCATGCGAATATAGACCGCCTGTGGGAAGTCTGGCGCAAGCGCGATCCGCAAAATCTTGATCCTGATCAGGATAGCTGGCTCAAAGGCCCGGCTGACCGGAAATTCATCGTGCCTGACCCGGTGGGCGAAGGTATAACCTTCACTGCATCACAGATGCTCGACACCAGGGCAGCGCCGCTAAACTACACCTACCAGGACATCAGTGACCCGCTGGGTGGCAGCACGCGCAAAAAAATCAGGCTGACAGGCTTGCGTCTCTTGAGCGATGCGCCTATGGTGAATTTTCTGGATATCAAATCTGCAGGAGGCCAGGTGGCGACAGAATTATTGGGGGCCAATCCCAATCGCATCAAACTGGCAGGCGGCGTTTCGCACACCAGCGTGACGCTCGATAAAGCCAGCACAGACAAGGTAAATAACAGCTTTGAGAGCGTTAAACTGTTCAGCGCCAAACCCAAAGAACCAGACCGCGTCTTTTTAAACCTGGAAAACATACGCGGCAAAAATGATGCTGCCATCTTCTATGTGTATGTGAATGTACCCAATGGTGAAAGCCCGCTCGATCATCCAGAGAACAAGGTCGGTGTGCTGTCATTATTTGGTGTGTCGGACGCCAGCAAGACCGACAGCCCGCACGGTGGTGCAGGCATCACCCAGGTGTTTGAAATCACCAGCCTGGTCGATAACCTGCAGCTTGATCAAAGCCAGCTTAGCGATGCCCTGCAAGTGCAATTCGTGGCACGCAATACCGTCAAGCCTGAGCACGACATCACGGTAGAACGCGTCAGCGTGTTTCGCGAAAGCCTGTAGTCATGCTGTTTGCCAAGCTGTTTGCCATCTTGCGCGCGGCCCTGCTGAGCTGCCCCCGCCCGCTGCTGCTGATCAGCCTGGCGGGCTGGCTGGGTTTGGCTGCGCTGCAATTTGGCGTGCGTGTGCCAGAGTACTGCGGCAGCCTCGCCAACATAGACCTGGCTTATCTCGCGAATATTGGCGATCGCCTGGTCTTTGTCTGGCACACCAATTCAAGGCCCACCATGATGGCCAACTGGCTGCTGATGCTGCTGGCCATGATGTCCCCCCTGCTCGCGCAAGAAATGACTTATCTGTGGCAACGCAGCCTGGCACGCCGCCGCTTGCGCGCCTTGCTGCTGTTTGCCATCGCCTATTTACTGATATGGAGCCTGGCAGGTGCGTTCATCATGCTGGCCTCACTGCTGCTGCGCCTCGTCATCGGCGACATGCGCTGGTGCTTTGCCATGTTGCTGTCACTTGCCCTGCTATGGCAAATCAGCCCCGCCAAACAATACTGCCTGAACCGCTGCCACAGCCGCCCCCGCCTCGCCGCCTTTGGCTGGCAGGCCGACCGCGACAGCTTGCGCTACGGCCTGCAAGCCGCCTTCTGGTGCGGCGGCACCTGCTGGGCCTGGATGCTGGCCGCCACCGCCGCCGGCCCCGCCCACTTCCCCTTCATGCTGATCACCTCAGCCTGGCTCCTGATAGACCGCCAGGCCCCTGGCCGCCTGCCTGCCTGGCAATTGCCCTACAGCCTGCGCTGGTACCGCCCCGCCTGATACCACCCACTCAGCCCCGGTGATATCATCCGTATCACCGAAGAACCAACGTGTATCTGAACAGGATCACCGACATGAGCACCAACATGAGCACCAACGAGAGCACCAGCATGAACACACCAGCCCCCCGCAGCCTCAACGGCATCACCCTCGAAAAAATCCTCGAACAACTCGTCGCTTATTATGGCTGGGAGCAAATGGGACAGATGATAGACATCAACTGCTTCAAGAGCGACCCCAGCATCAAATCCAGTTTGAAGTTTTTGCGCAAGACGCCTTGGGCAAGGGCAAGGGTGGAGGAATTGTATTTGGGGATGCCGGGGTGAGGATCTGGTGTCGTGATGCCTTATTTTTCCAGATATTGTAAATATCAGTTCCAGTACTGGTTTTTATTGGAGTTCAAGTTCCTTCAGTTACCTGCTGGAAAAGCATTAAGCGTTCTTCAGGAAGAAGAAAAACATAAGCACTAGTGTTAGTCTTGAGCACAAGACTAAATGCTTTTCTCCAATTCAAAAATCTGAAAATGAAACCAGTAAACTGCTTCATATTCATGAAAAACCAGTCAGGGTAATCACCGTTTGGAAGATAAACAGAAACCGAGATTTGCTCAGAATCTGGTAGATTCAAGACTTGAATAATTCTTTCTATTGCACCTTTATTTGCATTAGCGTCGTTATAAATAGTAATTTCAAGAAGAATATTTTTTGAGGATAATATCTTTGACTCCAATCCTCTGATATTGTTGTTCAGGCTCCAAGAATTACTATCTATATTAGTGCCAAGGAGGTACGCGATAGCAGTCTCATTTTCTTCACTATGGAATTTCGCATTCAATTTCGCATGCAATTCCGCCAATTTCTTTTCGAGTAAAGCGGACCTTTTCATTTTTTCCTTCAATTGGTTTTAGCTGATACAGAGAATTTAGCGCGTAGGTACGATTAGTGCAACGTAATCGTACGCATGTCATGCCGTATACAACGAAAGCTTACGAGCAAGCCACACGGTCACTACTTATCTATTTCAACGTGAGTATGATTAAAGCTTTATCCGGCATCATAAATCAGGAATGACAATCAAGCCGCATAGAGAATTACTGCTGACCATGCGTACGATTACGTTGCACTAATCGTACCTTGTATTATGACGCCTTCGGTAGTTATTCGTTAATATAGCTACCAACAAGTTCTTGGTAGGCATATCAAGATCGAGTGACTGGATGCCGGATCGTACCTTAGGTTTGAAACCTGCG